>CAYQRT010000282.1:0-4417 GCA_964419695.1 uncultured Spirochaetaceae bacterium
TAAGAACACCGAAGGGTATAAGAATACATACCTGGGGAATTATGCGGGGTACAAAAATACTCACGGCGATTTCAACGTGTTTCTCGGCTATAAGGCGGGATACAAAGAAACGGGCTCCAACAAACTATACATCGCCAATGGACCGTCTGACGACGCGGTGTTGATTTACGGTGATTTCGCCACCGATCGAATAGGTATCCACACCACCAATCCGCAGGGCACACTCGATGTCAACGGCACCATCTATCAGCGGGGAAGCCGGTTGCATGCGGACTATGTGTTTCAGCCGAATTACAGGCTGGAGTCGATTGAGAAACACGCCGCGTTCATGTGGAAGGAAAAGCATCTCTCTTCGCTCCCCAAAGCAGTCGTAGATAAGCAGGGTAATGAAGTGATCAATGTCGGGGATCACCGGAGGGGGGTGGTTGAAGAGCTGGAAAAAGCGCATATATATATTGATCAGCTTAATGAAAAAAATAAAGCATTAAGCAAAAACGTGGCACTGCTGGAGCAACGAATCGCCCGGCTGGAGAAACTTTTAGCGGTACAGTGATACGCTTAAGGCGGAAACGAGGCGAACAATACCAGCGGCAGTCCCTCCATCAGCGCGATCGGTCGCTGCGTGGCGTTTGAACAGGGGGCGACCAACCCGGTACAGGGCGCTCCCGTTTTATTTCGTGGTCATCACCCAGACGCCGCGCCATTCGTCCTGCGGCGGGTGCTCGATCAGGTCGCGGCAGCGCGCGGCGTAGGCGGCGGCCGGCGGATCGGCGGCCGCAGTCTCCCGGAAGACGCGCTCCGCTTCCGCGAACGAGCCGGCATAGTAGAGGCGCAGGCCGCGGTCGAAGGACTCGAACAGGGGCCGGCGCGCCGCGAATTCTTCCGCGGTCATGGGCTCGTACACGGTCACCGCTTCCGCGCGGCCCACCACCGCCACGCGGGAGAGCTCCCGGGCGGCGAAGGCGCCGGCGGTGAGCTTGAGGGTCGCGTCGGAGGCCATGACGTAGGTTCCGAACTGCTTGTTCGTGCCTTCCAGGCGGGAGGCCAGGTTGACCGCGTCGCCCAGCATGGTGTAGTCGAAACGCGTGCGCGAGCCCATGTTCCCCACCACCGCCGGTCCGGAATTGAGGCCGATGCGCATGAGGAGATCTTTTTTGACCCGCGTATGGAATTCGGGGCGGAGCCGCGCCAGTTCGGCCTGGCAGCGCAGGGAGGCGCGCACCGCGCGCACCGCGTGGTCGTTCTGGGTAAGGGGCGCGTTCCAGAAGGCGATGATGGCGTCCCCCTCGAACTTGTCGATGGTGCCGCCCTCGTCCTGGATGATGTCGGTCATGGCGGAGAGGTAGTCGTTGAGCAGGGCGGTGAGCTCCTCCGGGGAGAGCATCTCGGAAAGGCTGGTGAAGCCCTGCAGGTCGGAGAAATAAATGGAGAGCTCGCGGCGCTCGCCGCCGAGCTTGAGGCGTTCGGGATGGGCGATGAGTTCCTCGATGACCACCGGGCTCAAATACTGGCGGAAGGCGCTTTTGATGTAGCGCTTCTGCCGGCCCTCGGTGGCGAAGCTCACCAGGCTGGCGCCGACCAGCGCCGTGACCACGCCCAGGGTGCCCGGTACCAGGGGGAGCCAGAACCCGGGGAGGTACGCCAGGAAGCCGAGGACGGGCGCGACGGGAAGAAAAGCCAGGTAGACGAGCGCGCTCTGCCAGGCCTTGCCGGCGGCGGACACGGCCAGGGCCGCGCCGCAGCAGATAATGATAAGGAAGACGGCCGCGGCCCAGACGGGGACCGGCCGGATGAAGTCTCCGGAGAGGAGGTTGTCGAGCTGGGTGGCGTAAAGCTCGACGCCCGGGTAGTCGCCGAGCATGGGGGATGGCCGCAGGTCAAAGAGACCGGGCGCCGAATAGCCGAAGAAGACGTATTTGTCCTTGAGGAGCGCGGGATCGATCTCGGGCTGTTCGCCTTCCCTTATGAGGAGTTCGCTCCGGATCACGGCGGCGGCATTGAAGGAAAGGTGCGTCGTGCTCCGGCCGCGGAAGCGGAGGATGGCCCGTCCCTCGGCGTCGATGGGCACCTCCCGGCCGTCCACGTCAAGAATGCCGGGCCGGATGGCGAGTTTGTGCGCGCCCGGGTTTCCCGCCAGGTAGGCGGCCAGGCCGTGCATGGGCACCACGCGGCCGTTGAAGGTGTTGAAGAGGCGCAGGCGGCGGTGCACGCCGTCCGGGTCTTTGTACGGGTTGGTGTCGGCCAGGATGTTGAAGGAACCGGCCAGTTCCGGGATGGGAAAATTGGCCAGCGGGAAATCGAGTCCCCGGGCGCCGGTGGCCTTTTCCCATTGAGATAGGCCGGTCACGGTCAGGCCCGCGTCAGGCAGTCCGGCGGGCCAGGTCTTCTCCGTGGCGAGCGTTTGGCCGAGGAAAAGCGATCCGACCACCCGGCCGTTTTCCTGGAGGGCGTTGCTGAACACGGCGTCGTCCTCAACGCCGTAGGCGGACGGCTCGGTGTAGAGGATATCGAGGTTGAGGGACTTGGCGCCGGCCCGGCGGCAGAAATCCGTGATGGCGGCGTGCGTCTCCCGCGGCCAGGGCCAGGGCAGGTTGTTCTCCTTCTCTCCCCAATCGAGGCTCTCCTGCCCCAGGAGGATGACGACGATCTCATCCGTGGCCGGGCCGGACCGCGCCCAGGCCTGCTCGCGCAGGTCCCAGGTCTTGTACTCGAACACGTCCAGAACCCCGGCCAGTGATAATACCAGGGCGAGCGCGGCGGCGCCCAGGCCGATGCCAAGGCCTTTGAGCGTGCGGCGCAGGAGGGGGGAGGGGGAGGCGGCCATCGGGCGTTAGTTGAGCCGCAGCCCGGCCTGGAAGCGCTTCTCCCGGGCGGCCGGAGCCGGGCCCGGTTCCTCGTATTGGCCGATGAAGCCCTTCACGTCGCGGATGCGGTCCCGGGGATCCGGATGCGTCTTGGCGAAATCGAGCCCGCCCGGTTTGAGCTTCGTATCCATCACCTCGAGTACGCGCACCAGGGCCATGGGGTCGTAGCCGGCCTGCTTGAGGATGACGACCGATTCGTGGTCGGCGTCCTTCTCCCACTCGCGCGAGTAGCCGGCGTTCACCATCTGTTTCATGACGTCGCCGATGGAGTCGCCGAACAGGTTGGTCACTTCCCGCAGCTCCGCGCCGCCCAGCTGCTTGCCCGCCTTGATGGCGGCGTCGGTGAAGGCGGCCGACTGCCGGGACTGTTTGATGGTTTTCAGGCCGTGCTCGAGCACCACGTGGCCGATCTCGTGCGCCAGGATGGCGGCCAGCTCGTCCTCGTTCTCGGCGCAGCGGATAAGCCCGCGGGTGATGAGGATGATGCCGCCCGGGGCGGCGAAGGCATTGATGTCGTCGGAGTCGAGGATCTGGAAATGGTATCCGCCGTAGGTCTCCGGACGGTTGGACTGGTAAGCCAGGCTGATGCCGACGTTATTGACGTAGGCGTTGGCCCGGGCGTCCGTGTAAGGTTTATACTGACCGAAGATGGTGGCGGCCACGGCGCGCCCGATATAGTATTCGTTTTCGGGCGTGAGATCTTCGGTGCTTTTTTGGATGGATTCGGCGGTCTGCGCGATGAAGACGACGGTGTCAAACGCGTCGAACATGGAGATGCCCCCGCCGATGCTCAGGCAGGAAGAGAACAGCAGGACCGGAAGGAAAAGGACGAAGAGGAACCGGATGTTTTTCATTCTTCACCTCCCAGCTCGTCATTAAGCCCGCCCGCCCGCAGAAAGGCGGCGGCCTGCGGCGGCGACACGGTGTACTTCTCCACCCGGTTCACCCAGGTGTAATCGAGGTTGGTCTCCCGCTCGTATTCCTTTTCGACCTGGGCGCTGAATCCCTTACCGGCGGCGGCCACCTCTCCGCTGGAGGCGCCCGTGCCCGCGCTCTTGCCGGATTTGAGTTTCCCCTGGTAATCCGTCAGGGCGGAAAGGTTGATCCACCCCTGCCCCCTGCCCGCGGGGCGGTCCACCAGGGCCCAGCCTTTGTTCACTTTGACCGCCGACACCGTATCCATGTATTTGAGCTTGTCGAGAACGCCCCCCAGGTAGGACGCCCTGGCCCGGATCTGAGCCACTTTAACGGTGACGTGGTACACCTTTTTGCCTTCGGCCGCGGCCGGCAGGAAACCGGCCAGGAGGACGACCGCCAACGCTATGATCATTCGCCTCATACGCACACCTTTCCGCCGCGCTGCGGACGCGTTATGCGCGCCGTACCGCGGTCGTCTGACTGTGAAGAATCGAAATTTCCGTTTGGATATGGAAAACTGAGATTCTTCCAAAGCTACCCTTAACTATATTCCATCTGTCCGGTTTTTACCACATGTGTCCCGGATTTCACACTCCTTGAGCTCCAGCGGCCGAACGTATCAGTCGGTTTTTCAG
>CAYQRT010000283.1:0-4407 GCA_964419695.1 uncultured Spirochaetaceae bacterium
ATGGAAAAGGGCGCGGTTTTGGCCACCGGATTGTTGCCGTTGACATACAGCACTTGAAGCTCCGCCGAGTACGCGCCGTCCGGGGCCTGAGTGCGCGCGTCGGTGGTGCCGTCCCATTCCAGGGCGCGCGGAGCGGATTTTTTACCGCTCTGCGTACGAACGATCCGGCCGCCCGCGTCTTTAATGGTCAGGGTCCAGGAATCAATGCCCGAGGTGACCTTCAGTTGGGGAAGCAGATTAATGGCATCCCTGATCCGGTCGCCGTTGGGTGAAAAACTGCTGAGGCTGGCGGTAATAAGCACCGGGGTTTCCTCAGTGTTGATGGTGAGCGTTTGGAGATCGGAGTGGGTGGTGTTGCCCGCCCGATCGGTGGAGGTGATCTGAAAGGTGTAGACGCCGTCCGCTAAAAGCGTGCCGCTGTCGCCCCGGCCGCCCCAGGAGAGGCGGGCGTCGGGCTGGCCTTTCCAGCGCCAGGTGCGGACGACTTTTATGTTGCCCTTGTCACGGATGTCCGCCTCCCATGCTTCTTCCCGGCTGGTTTCCAGGTTGATGACCGCGTAATCCTTGTTGCCGTCGTTGTTGGGCGAGAATACCGGATTGTCCACGCTGAGGTTCAGGCGGGGCGGGGTGAGATCCAGCACAATGTCGGGCGATGTCAGACGCGGGTTGTTGCCGTTGACGTATTTGACGTCAAGTGCCGCCTGGTAGGTGCCTTCCGGCAGCATGGTCTTGTCGTCCGAGCGCCCGTCAAACGTGATTGAGAGGTCAATAGATGCTTCGCCGGAGAACGTACGCACCGGCTGTTTCGCGGTATCCAGGACCGTCAGACTCCAGGAGTCAATGCCTTTGATGACGGGCACGGTCAGGGAGAAGACCACCGTGTCCTTGATCCCGTCGCCGTTGGGGGAGAAGTACCCGGTATTGACGGTCATGGTAATGGGCGTGGCCATGGTGTTTATGATGATGTTGTCGACCTGTTTGACCGTGCTGTTGCCCGCCCGGTCGCGGCTGGAAATGGTGAATGTGTAGACACCGTCGTCCACCAGCGTGCCCGCGTCGTCCTTGCCGTTCCAGGCCAGCGAGGAGGGCGCCCCGTTTTTCCATTCGAACCGGCGTACTTCATTGCCCGCCGCATCAGTGATGGCGGCCCGCCAGACGTCCTCCGGCGAACCGGTGAGGGAGAGGGGCAGCGTGTCCTTGTTGCCGTCGCCGTTGGGCGAAAAAACGGGATAGGCGGCCCCGGCCGTCACCGCGGGCGCCGTCATGTCTACCACCAGTGGCGCGGCGGGGGTAACGGTCTTGTTGCCGTTGTCGTCCCACGCTTCCACGTGGTAGGTGTACTCGCCGTCGGGCGCGTTTCCGCCGTCCTGCGTCTTGCCGTCCCAGCGCAGCGTGTCGGGCACGGCCACGCCGCTTTTTACATATATCAGGCGGTTGAGAACATTGAGTGCGTCGATATTTTCCGGACGTTCCTCCTTGTTCTCAATAACGCGTACCGGTTGTCCGGTTTTGTCTTCAATAATCAGCTTGTAGCCCTTGATGAATCGTTCGTCCGTGATGTCCGTTTTCAGTTCCAGGTCGTCCTGGACGCCGTCCAGGTTGGGCGAAATATACACGGCGCCTTGGGGGGCGGACCCTTCCGGCCGCCGCGGTTCCAGTGTTACCACGGGAGGATTGACGTCGACCGAGCCCAGTGCCAGATTGAGGCCCAGACCCATGACGTGCACCCCGTCGGCCAGGGGAGCATAGGCCGCGTCCACGCGCAGGTCGCTGCCGCTGATGGAACGTCCCAGTGAGTCGCTTGATTTCTGGAGATCGAGACGCAATACCAGGGACAGGCCGAACGAGACCGGGAAGCGGTTGTCTCCGGCGGAGAGCGCGGCCGTGTCCAGGTGGAATGCGCCGCGCACCAGGACCGTATGAAAGAGATCCAGTTCGGTGCCGGCGTAGAGGAGGAAATTGGAAAAGCGCGGAAAACTGAAATCAGCGAAGAGCATCCAGGAGAAGGCGTCCGTCTTGACCGGTTTGACTGAAATTCCCAGCGCGGGCGTAAACGGCTGGGGCAGAGGATCGGAGACCCCGCTCGGTTGAATCCCCTTGCCCATGGATCGGACGGCCAGGGCCCAGGTCACGTCCTGCAGAAAGCCCACCTGGCCTAGGCGGTGGATGACGCCCACGTCGCCGCCCAGACTCCAGTCAGTCAGGCCCGCCCGGTCGCTCACGAAAGAGTTTACCCCGATCCCGATGAAAAAATTGTCGTACAAGTCTTTGCTCAGGGCGATATGGAGACCGCCCAGCGTACCGATATTGGACTGCGGGAAGGGCACGCTCTGGAAATGACCGGCAAAGGAGAAAACGCCGAAGTTGGTGGGCAGACTCACGCCCAGGTTGGCGGCGTGGCCCCAGCCGGTGTTGTTGACCAGATCGGGTAGAGCCAGGTAGCTGGCTTCCAGACGCGTGCGCTGCTCGAGCGCGGCGGAGGCGGGATTGAAGACCGGGCCCACCGGCGCATCCAGGGAGGTGGAAAGCGGTCCCAGACCGAAGAACCAGGGTGAAAAAAGCTCCGCGGACTGCTGGGCGGAAAGCGGGGGAATGATTACCGCGAACAGCAGCATGAGGGTGGTGCGAAAGGCCGGTCGTTTCATCGGTGACTCCTTGGTCTATGATTTCTTTTCCTCATCAAGTAAATATACTCACAATCAATGGTTTTCACAGGAACGAAACCCGGCCAGGCGTTTTTTTTCCGGATGACGTTCATGTATATGGCTTAATAGTCCTTGAGGTTGTTGAATTCGGCTTGTTCCATCCACAGGTGCGGCGTCTCATAGAATTCGATGATGGAACTCAGGAGGGAATAATGAACCTGCTCCTGTTTGGCCAGCAAGGCGAGCAGGTTTTTGGCACGGGGATCGTCTATCTTTTTTTCCGTGTCGCGGTAATAGGTGATGCTGTCCTCCTCGATCTTCATGGCCTTGCTCAGGACGTCCGTCATGGTGTCTTTGGGCTCGGTAAACCGCAGACGTCCGTCCCGTATCCGGGTGAACACATTGGCAATATCGGAGAGGAAAATGGTTGCCGGATGTTCATCGGTCTGATCTTTGAAATCCTGGATGTAAGCGTAGTGTTTTCGTTCTTCACCGGCCAGGAAGGTGAGAATGTCCGCCAGATTTTTGTCCTTGACCGCGGCCGCCTCTTTTCGGTAAAAGGCCTCCCCGTCTTTTTCGAACTGCTGGGCATAAACAAAGATATCCATGGTGTTCTCCTTTCAACGCTCTCTTTAAGGTAGGAAAATCCCCATATTTTGGCAAGGGGCATATTGCCGAGTCGGTCCTGAGGGTAAAATCGGAACATGTGAAAAAACACCGTTGATTCTCTTTCACAGGTCCGGTTCATTCGGTATACTGGCACGTATGACCAAGTATGAACGCGTGGCGGCCGCCCTGGCCGGAAGTGAAGTTGACCGGGTGCCCTTTTCCGTTTATCAACATTCCACCGTGCATGACCGCTCGGTGGCCGGGTTCGTGGACTATACCCTGGCATTCTACCGGCGCTTTGATCCCGACTATATCAAGGTAATGTTCGACGAGCACTATGATCTGCCTCCCGTCTATGATTTTATTCGTGCGCCGGCCGTCTGGCGTGAGCTGGAGGAATACGACCCGCACCTGGGCGCCTTCGGCCGCGTGTTGGAGGCGCTCAAACGCATCAAGGAAGCGGTCGGCCCCGCTGTGCCCGTGATACAGACCATTTATCTTCCGTTTCACTTCGGCATACGTCTGGCGTACCGGAGGATCATGGACGATCTGCACGACGATCCGGAGGCGGTGCGCCAGGGCCTGGGAGTGATAGCCCGGAACACGGTGCGTTTCGGCCGGGCTTGCCTGGCCGAGGCGGGGATTGACGGCTTTTTCCTGGGCGCCTACGGTTGTTCATCGTCCTGGATGACGGCGGATACGTACCGCGAGCACGGTCGACCGCTGGACCTGGACGTGGTGAACGCCCTGGGCCGGACGGCCGCACCGATTACCATTCTGCACATCCACGGCGAACGTGACTCGTATTTTGATTTACTTAAGGACTACCCCGTGCACGCCCTGAGTTGGGAAGATCGTTTGTCCGGTCCAACGATACAGCAGGCACGTACCCGCACCAATAAATGTCTGGTGGGGGGCATAGATTTTCATCGCGCCCGGCATTGCGCGCCGGAAGAGGTGACCGAGGAAGGCCGTGCGGCTGTACAGGCGGCGGGCATACGGGGATTCATCCTGGCCCCGGGATGCACTTTCCCGGCGGATACGCCTGAAGCCAACATGCTGGCATTGAAAAAAGCGGTTCAGGACGTCCGGTCCGTCTGACGCTCTCCGGTATTCGCCGCCGGGGGGTTTGGAATTTGCATTTTCATTTTTG
>CAYQRT010000284.1:0-4379 GCA_964419695.1 uncultured Spirochaetaceae bacterium
ACAGAAAAGTCCTGAAGCGGAACAGGGCGCTGCGGTTGGTCGTACTCCTGGTTGTCCTGGGTTTTACCGCCTTGATCGGCATCCTGCATCAGCACGTATCCGGCACGGTGCCTGTTGGTGTGGACGCCCTCTGTCCTTTCGGCGCCATTGAAAGCGTCTGGCAGCTTATTTCCAACGGCACCCTTTTGCAGCGCATCGCGGTCTCAACCTTCATCCTCTTCGGGGCCACCACGGTCGTGGCCCTTGTTTTCCGGCGCTCCTTCTGCGGTTACATTTGCCCGCTGGGAACCCTGCAGGAACTGGCCGCCCGTCTGGGAAGGCGCCTCTTCCGGAAACGCTTGTCGGTGCCCCGGGCGATCGACCGGCCGCTGCGCTACCTCAAGTACCTGGTGCTTGTGGCCGTGGCCGTGTTGTCCGCTGTTTTGGCGACCTTGGTCATCCGGCCGGTGGACCCTTGGGCGGCCTTCCAACATCTGTCCGCCGCCGACCTGTTCACCGAATTTCTGGGCGGCTTGATCGTGCTCGTGGCCAGCCTGGTCTTGAGTCTGTTCTTCGACCGAATATTCTGCAAGTATATCTGCCCCATGGGCGCTTTCCTGGGTGTGGTATCCAAAGTCGGCTTGTTTAAAGTACGCCGGAACAAGGAGACCTGTATCGACTGCATGGCCTGTGATAAAGCCTGTCCGGTCAATATACCGGTCCAATCCCTGGATAAGGTGAGTACGGCCGAATGCCTAAGCTGCGGCGAGTGCGTCAACGCCTGCCCGGTACAGAACACATTGTTTTTTGAGGGCCCCCAAAGGAAACGCCTGGCCCCCCCGCTCATGATAGGGTTGACCCTGGCCATTTTCGGGCTGGTGGTGGGAAGCACTACCCTGACCGGTTCGTTCAAATGGACGGTCCAATCCGTGGAGGAACGGGCCCGGCAGACCGGCACATTCAACCCGGACGACATCACCGGCCGAAGCACGTTCCGGGAGGTGGCCGATCTGAGCGGCGTTCCCAAGACGGCGTTCGTCGAGCGGTTTGGTATATCGGATGAAGACTTCGAGGCTCCCATCCGCAATGCGGCCCATCGGGAGGGTTCCGGTTTCGATACGGAAGACGTGCGCGCCTTCGTAAAGGAGCGTCTGGCGGGGAAGTGACGGCGGCAATTCGCAATATGACATTTTCGTCATGCCGAGCGGCGGAAAGCTTGGCTTTCCGCTGGTCGAAGCACCCTGCGGCGGGCTCAGGGTGACTTTGTTGTCAATTTCCCATTTCATATCGCGAATTCCCAAAGTGACGGTCGCTTCACTTTACTTTCCAGGACTCATGCGGTAAGATGGCCTCACCATACTCCTGAAAGGAACAAACCATGCAGGATATCAAGTCTCTGCTTCCCCATAGGGAGCCCTTTCTCTTCGTCGACCGCCTGGACAAGGCCGACGAGAATGAAATCGTCGGGTACCGCGCCTTTTCGCCCGACGAATTTTTTTTCAAGGGGCATTTCCCCGAGTATCCGGTCGTGCCCGGCGTCATCCTCCTCGAAGCCATGATGCAGTGCGGCGGGGCGGGAGTGGCGGCCTCCGGCCTGCTGGGCGACGCGTTGTTTTTTTTCGCCAGCGCCGACAAGGTCAAGATGCGCACCCAGGTGCGCCCCAAAGACGAGGTGAGACTCGTCGTCACCAATATCAAGGTGAGTAAAATCGCTATCAAGCAGGCGGGCCAGGCCTATGTGGGCGGCAAGCTGGCCGCCGAGGCCGAGTGGCTCTGCATGGTGAGCGCCAAGGACAAGCTCCAATAAGCGCCGGCATCTTTTATCTGCGGTTCGTTTGAAATCGAACCGCGCATAGAGTAGAATCAAAGTATGAAAATCCGCTCCAAAATGACGTTGGTAGTACTTCCCATTCTGGTGTCCACTTTGGTTTTCTCCGGGGCCTGGGCCTTCTTTGCGGCCACCTCGGGCATCACCCGTATCGCCAACGATCTCCTCATTCTTAAGGTGCGCAACCTGCGCGAATACTCCGAAAACCAGTGGTCCCTGTTGGTGGACAGCGACAACACCACCAATGAAAAACTGGTGGCCGCGGCCAAAAACGCGGTCATCTCCTACGCCATTGACCACATGGCCAGCGGCACGGAGACGGTTTTTGCGCTCGACGCCGGCCTCGCGGTGGCCATGCAGACCAACGAGGTCGACCTCCATGAAGCGGAAAAACCCTTCCTTAAGAAGTTAATGGAAGAGAAGAACACCGAGCTGGTGCAGTTCCGGCTGGGCGGCATCGACCGGGTGGGCATGGGCTTCCCCTTCGAACCGTTCGGCTGGTACGTCATGGTCACCGAGCAGAAGCAGGCCTTTTATTCCGATGTGGACCGGATCACGGTCCAAACCGCGATGATCCTGGGAGTTTCCGTCGTCATTTCCTTCCTCCTTCTCTTTTTCATCGCGCGGTTCCTCACCCAACCGCTGATCCGGGTGGTGGGCACCATGAAGGAGATCATCACCGACGGCGACCTCTCCAAGCGGGTGACCGTGGAATTCCAGGATGAAACCGGAGAACTGGCCCACACCTTCAACATCATGGTGAGCGAACTGGAGAAGGCCTACAACCATATCAAGAAATACGCCTTCGAAGCGGTCATCGCCCAGAAGCGCGAATCCAAGATCCGCAACATCTTCCAGAAATACGTGCCCCAGGAAGTCATCGACAAGCTGTTTGAAAACCCGGAAGCCGAACTCATTGGGGACAACCGCGTGCTGGCCATTCTTTTCTCCGACATCCGGGACTTCACCACCATTTCCGAGCGGCTGCCGCCGGACGAGGTGGTGGGCTCCCTCAACCGTTATTTCTCCGTCATGGTGGACGTGATTCTTTCCCACAAGGGGATCGTGGACAAGTACATCGGCGACGCGATCATGGCCTTTTTCGGGGCCCCCATCAAGCACGAGAACGACGCCGTGGAATCGGTCTACGCCGGCATC
Organism: uncultured Spirochaetaceae bacterium; assembly: GCA_964419695.1. GTDB lineage: Bacteria > Spirochaetota > Spirochaetia > SZUA-6 > RPPD01 > JAFGSW01. Next base: position 2,966 of record CAYQRT010000284.1, read on the forward strand.
GAGATGACGGAAAAAGTGATCGAATTCAATACACAGCAGAAAAAGATGGGCAAGCCGCCCTTCAACATCGGCGTGGGGATCAATTACGGGATCGTCACGGTGGGCAACATCGGCACCGACAAGAAGATGGACTATACGGTCATCGGTGACATGGTCAACTTCGCCTCCCGCCTGGAAGGGCTGACCAAGGTCTACCACCAGGAGCTCCTCGTGTCCGAGAGCCTGCACATGAAGGTCAAGGACATCCTGCCCTGCCGGGAAATGGGCAAGGTGCAGGTCAAGGGCCGGTCCGCCGGCACCAAGATTTTCGGGGTCAGGCGCGAGTTGAACGAGCGGGACAAGGATATCTGGGGCCGGCACAACCAGGCCATGCCCCTCTACTACCAGGGGGATTTCCCGGCGGCGGCCACGGCTTTCGAGCAGATCCTCCGGATCGACCCCCAGGACGGCCCGGCCAAGTACATCCTCAACCGCTGCCAGGAATACCTGCTCACTCCCCCCGCGGACTGGAAGGGCGTGGAGAAATTCACCAGCAAATGACCGCCCGGCCGTCCCGCCCCGGAGAACGGCCGAAACAGAGGAATTCCAATACGATTAATGCTACAATGGAGTAAGAGAGGACGACGCGGACGATGGAGAAAAGGGGATTTTTGTTCATACTGCTGGTGCTCGTAACGGGTACCGTCCTGTCCGCCCAGGACCAGGCCGCACCCGCCAACCAGCTGGCCTTCGCCTGGGACGTGCGCATGGGCGACGCCGAACAGAACCGTAAATTCGCGGAGATCATCGCCCGGTCGGCCGGTATCGGACTGGAACGAAAGGGATTCAGCCCCCTGCCCGCCGGGGACGTGACCGTCATCCTGCCCGGCCTGGACCGTGCCAGACCCGCTGATGAAACGATCAAACCCAAACTGGTGGCGCTGGCGGAAGGGCAGGGATCCCGTTTCGCGGTGCTGATCAGTTATTATACGCAAGATGTCGACGTCATCCTGGAGGTGCGGGGGTGGGACCTGGCCGGCGCCCGTTTCTTCGCATACAAGGCCGAAGCCCGCAGCGGTCTGGAACTGTACAACCGCCTCAATGACGCCATCATCGCGCTGGCGGCCGCGGCGGACAAACTGCGCGGCGTCACTCCGGACACCACCCCCAAGGAACAACGGGTGGCCAAGGGATACGTGCAGCAGATCATTCTCCTGTCGGGTGACGAGGGCGCGGAAATCTACGTCAACGGGGTCATGCGCGTGGGCGTCATTACCGACGGCCGTCTGGCCCTGCCCTTCATGCCCCTCAACCTGGGCTCCAAGCTGGTGATTGAGAAAAGGCGGGAGGGCTATTACAGCGATACGGAGGAATTCCGCCTGGACGAGGAATGGGTGGAGCTGCAGCTGCGTCCCCTGGAAAGGCAGGTGCTGCA
>CAYQRT010000285.1:0-1959 GCA_964419695.1 uncultured Spirochaetaceae bacterium
GCGCCGCTGTCCGAATACGCCATGACGCAGCGCCACCCCGGCAGCCAGGCATATTCCAGGACCGGGCAGAGCAGGGGGAAGATCCGCTCGGGCGTTCCGTTCAGGGTGAAGCGGGCTTGGCGTTCCACCCGTGCGCTTGGTTTCCAGGTGATATTCCATTTTCGGGAAAGGTCAAGTCTGTCTGCGGGCATACGGCCCTCCTTGTTGTGAAGATGACTTAAAACCTAAAGGGTGAAGCCATAGACGGGTCAAGGGAAAAATCGTTGATACAGGGCGTAGAGTATGCATTCCGGTTCCATAATATCGCAAATACACTTATGAGTTTCATGTATTAATAATCGAAGACAAAAAACACGTCACAGTAACATAAAAATAGTATATTTACCCTATACGATCCGGGTTGAGGACGAGGAGGTGGGCGAATGTCCAGTAATCGTGTGCAGTGGGTTGACTACCAGGAGAAGAAAATCCTTATTCTTGATTTCAGTGATATAAAGGAAGTAGCCATCCTCAAGGAGGTCATCTCGCAGGCGAAAACCGCGCAAAGCAACCAACCTGATCATTCGGTATTGCGGTTGACCAAAATCGGGGGGGTGACGCTCACTGAGGAAGCAAAAAGGTTGATTTCCGAATATTCCGATTATATTGACACGTATACCAAAGCCTCGGCCGCTGTGGGGTTCACGGGAGTGAAATTCATTATCGCCAAAATGAAGTTTTTCAGATCTGAAGAAGAAGCTTTTCAGTGGCTGAGTTCACAGTAAGAGCTATCCGTCGACTGATTTTCCTTCGGCAGCCTTCTCTGTCATGCCTGCGCTGATATCATCCTCTATACGTATGACCGGCCGGTAGCCGGTATTGCGGCCGGGCCGGCGGCCTCGTCTTTTCCCGAATACGCTCCGGCACATCAGTCCCCCTTTTTTTCAAGCAAGGCATGCACGCCTATTTCCATGTCCAACCCCTTGACCGACACCGCGCCCAGCTGACGGGTGCTGAACGGTGTGGTCAATTTTCGTCTGGTGCATTCGGAGATGATGATGCGCGCGTCGTACTCCGCGGTCAGGGACTCCATGCGGGCGGCGATATTGACCATGTTGCCCAGGGCCGTGTACTTGGCCTTGTGGGCGGAGCCCACGTTGCCGACCGTGACCACGCCGGTATTGATGCCGATGCCGGCGTCAAAGGGGAAATGGCGGCCGGGCTCCGCGTTGACGCGGGCCAGCGCGTCCTGGCATTCCAGGGCGGCGGCGCAGGCCTGGTCCGCGTGATTTCCCCCGTACAGCCCGAAGATAACGAAGAGGGCGTCTCCAATGAGCGAATCGATGAACCCCGCGTGGCGGATGATAACGCCGGAAACCGTTTGAAAATAGAGGTTAAGCTCATCCATAATGGTATCAGCGGATAGTTGGGTCGTGTACCGGGTGAAACCCCGCAGATCCATGAAATAGAGGGTGGCTTCGATATTGCTATGGCCGAAATCCAGCGCGTGCCGGGGATCCGATTTGATAAGGTCCAGCACGGGGGGACCGGCGTAGCGCCTGACCGCCTCCTCCAGCAGGTGAACATAGTCGCTCATGGGAGCCTCCTCTTGGGTGTATTGCTCATGGATCGAGTCAGACCGCCCCGTCCCCGGACGCGGACTCCGCCCGGGTGACGCGGCCGGGCGCCGGCGTTCAACCGTTCCACGAACACTCGGATTTCCCGCTGTGTGAATCCCAGGAAGGCAAGCAGACGGCGGTGCATTTCCGGAGAACTTTTTTCAAAGAGGCGATGAATTTTCATGTAATTGCCTTTGACGATGCCGGCTTTTTCCCCGAGTCTGGTGAAGGTGCGTAAAATGCGCTTGGTGCCGGCCAGGGTTCCCTCCTCTTCCAGCAGGTTGAGAATCACGTGTTGGCGGTCGCGGAGTTCCTCGATCTGGACATTGATCTCAAGGAGACGGCGGATGAGCGCGGCGGA
>CAYQRT010000285.1:2059-4364 GCA_964419695.1 uncultured Spirochaetaceae bacterium
GATGGTTCCATCATCACCTACAGGATAGCGCGAAAAATATCATACGGCAACGAAGCAAGGTCAATATTTTTTTATTTACGTGCTCTCATGCATGAAAATCGTCCTCGGTATGGGAAATATGCCCCTGTGAAATTATACCCTTCCTCCTTCCGTAGCCCGGTTACTCGCCTCGGGTAAAAAGATGCAGGCTGTCGTCCCGGTAACTGACCGTATAGACGTTCTTCCCGTCCGGAGCCGCGGCTACCGCGGCAATGTCCCAGGCATTGGTAAGGGCGTGGGCGTCATCGGTATAGTTCTCATCTCCCCAATTCCTGTCGGTGAAGCATTCGGCATAGGTAAGCGTGCCGGCCGCCGGGTCCCTGTTGAAACAGAAAAGACTGCTGGTGGACGTACTGGAAACGTACACGTTCAGACCGTCGGCTGATATGGCCAATCCTTCCGGGCGGGATATTGATATGGCGCCGCCGTCACCGTGGGAGGAGGCAGTGTAGGTAAGCAGCCCGGAATCCGGATCACGGGCGTACAGGGAAACGTCGTTGCCCAGATAATTGGATGCATAGAGATGGGCATTGTCCGGCGAGAGAATGATGTTTTCCGGGCGGTAGAGCCCTTCAAAAAGTGAATCCAGCAGGGTCAATCTTCCCGTCGCGATATTGCGTGAGAAAACATGAATGACATTGTTTTCGTATCCGCTGACATACACATACTGCCCGTCGTCCGACAGGATGACGTCGCTGGCCCTCATCAGGTTTTCGCATACGGTATCGTCACCCGGAGAGGCTGTCCCGTCCTTGATCGAGTAGGAGTAGGTGAGGTCGCCGGACGCCGCATCCCTTTCCCACACGCTGATACCACCGTCGAAATAGTCACAGCTGACCGCGTAGACAAAGCCGCCGTCCGGGGACACGGCCAGGGAATGAGTGTAAAAACGGTTGATATGTGTATCCGTGTACCGGTAAGCGCGGGGATTGGTCAGTACACCGGTGTCATTGTTCCGGTCAAATGCCGTGATGGTGCCATCCCAGTAACCGGCTACATAGGCCTGGCTGCCGTCCGGGGACAGGACAAGTTTGCCCGCACCGTAGAGGCCGTCTACGCCTCCGGAGGCATTAATCGAATCATCCTCGTATATCGCGGAGAACGTCAGGGTGCCGTCCGTGTTCCTGGTGAACAGCATGATATATTCCCGATGCTCGCCGGTCACGTACACATGCCGGTTGTCCGCGGAAACGGTAATGTAGTACGGCTGGTTAAAGCCGTCGCAGCCGGGGATGGTATCGAAATCCGAGTTGAGAATCTTGGCAGTGTAGGTCAGGGTGGGGTAGGTCGGTCCGGAGGGAACTATTCCGCCCGGATCGCAGCCGCCTAACACCGCCAGGGATCCCAAGAGTAAAAAAATCGTCGTCATGCATTTGTGTGATGTCATTGTGTCTCCTCTCGCTTCCTATGACAATTTACTCGACGATTTGTTGCACGGTTTTGGCATTCTTTGTGTTTGCCGGAGATGCCTTTCCCTTCATTTTTTTTATTCCAGATGAGCGGCTTTTATAAACGCCCCGGAAAACGGAAAAAAAAGGCCGTCCCGCGGCGTATTGAGGACAGCCTTTTGCATCTTCATTCTATCTCTATTGCTTTAATCTGTAGGTTGCAGTGACACTGGCATTGGAACCCAGATTCCTGACGGTGGTCGAGGCGGAGTTCACATTGTCCACCGTGGCCGTGCCCGCGATACTCCAATGGGTAAACACCATTTCCTTGAGGGACGGGGGATACTTGGGATCGCCCGTAATATACTGGGACGGCGTGGATATGTTCACCGTGCTGGAGGACGTCAGATCCTTGTATGTTCTAATGACCTGATTTCCATTTGAATCCTTGGTTTCCACGGACAACTGGTACCTGGGCGGAGGCGGCGGCGGAGGAGGGGGCGGCGGCGGCGGGGTTTTTGCCCTGTATGTCGCCGTGACACTGGCGTTTGACCCGAAGTTTTTAACGGTGGTTGAAGCGGCGTTCTTATTGGCAATGGTCGCCGTTCCCGTCTGGCTCCAGCCGGAAAATTCCATTTCTATCAACGAGGTGGGATGGCTGGGATCGCCGGTGGTATACCCGGACGTGGTGGAGATGGAAACGGTACTGGCGGAAGTAAGGTCCTTGTGGTTTTTGATCACCTGATGGCCGCTCGTATCCTTGGATTCTACGGTCAGTTGATAGGTGGACGGCGGTGGAGGCGGCGGGGGAGGCGGCGGCGGCGGCGGCGTTACGGGCGGCTCATATTCGGCGGTAAGGACTATATCGGACGCAAAGC
>CAYQRT010000286.1:0-4334 GCA_964419695.1 uncultured Spirochaetaceae bacterium
GAACCAGTGACTTCTACCGTGTGAAGGTAGCACTCTCCCGCTGAGTTAATCGCCCGATTTTTACTTAAAGTACCAACTTTGCGCCGACCTGTCAATCTGAGGCAGCCGATTTCTTGGTGACCTTGGTGAAGATGCCGTTGAGCTTCTGAAAGATCCGCTCCACCCGCCGGGCCTCTCCCTTGGAGAGCGCGGCCCGCGCCAGCACGTCGCGTAAAAGCACGGTGAGGCTGGCGGCCTCCTGCAGTTTGAAGTAGTTGAGGGGACGGAGGTAGGCGATGATGCGGCCCACCATCTCCTCCAGGTAGGCCGTGTCTACCGGCTGAAAGACCGGAATGTTATGCTTCTCGGCCTCGCGATAAAAGGCGTAGGCGATGATCTGCACCGCGTGGGAGAGGTTGAGCGAGGGAAAAAGGGGCGATGACGGGATGGTGACCGCGCAATGACATGAGGATAGTTCGTCATCGGTCAGTCCGTATTCCTCGGTGCCGAAGACCAGTGCGATGGTTCCCTTTTTGACGGCCAGGGCCCGTTCGGCGAACTGCTCCGGCAAAAGAATGTGCGATTTGCGCATCTTGCCGCGGCGCCGGGTGGCGCCGGCCGCCAGGGAGACGTCCTTAAGGGCGTCGGGGAGGGAGGGGTAGACCTCCTTCGGGTTGATAAGGTCCTGAGCGTGCACGGCGGTGACTGTGGCCCGGCGCAGGTTCACCGGGTGGGGGCTGACGATGCGCAGGCGCGTGATGCCCATGGTCTTCAGGGCCCGGCAGGCGAACCCGATATTGCGCGGGTCGCTGGGGCGGACGAGGACGGCGCAGACGTTGTGGAGTATGTGCGGGCCCAGGCGGGCGGCCGTGGCTTCGGATTGTCTCATGATCTTCTCCGCTGGTGCATGGCGTGACCTCATCTTACCGTATTTGGCGGTCGAGGGTAAATCGGTATCCCAGCGGGGCGCGGTTCTTTTAAAAATATTTGCATCGCAGGGGCCGATCTATATACTTTGGGATGGAGGAGATAGAATTTTTCCGGATACTATTTGACAAACCGGGAAATGGCATTATAATAGGTAAAGAGCGACAGGGAAGCTGCTTTTTACCGCTGCGGCAGGCACGTGCCATGGTATCTCTGTGCCGCAATACATTAAGACATCCAAAAAACGTATTGGATGTTTCGGAAAACACCAAAAGGAAAAAGCTGGTATGAACAACAACGAGATTATCCCAGGCTTTGATGACGAAAAAGACGAAAGCCTTAAAATCAGGCTGCAGAAGATCGAAAACGTCGACAACTGCCTTGTCCTCTACCTGAGCGGTTACATCGACACCTATAATTCCAACCTGTTCCAGAAACGCATTTCCAAAGCCATCGAGAAGAACTTCATCCGGCTGGTCTTCCACTGCGGCGGGCTCAATTACGTATCGAGCACCGGCATCGGCTCCTTTACCGCGTTTCTGAAGGCGGTGAAACCGCGCGGCGGCGATCTGGTCCTCCTGGACATCCAGCCCAAGGTGTATGAGGTATTTCAGCTTCTGGGGTTCTCCCAGTTTTTCAACATCAAGGAGACGTTGGAGGACGCGGTCGCCTTCTTTTCCCAGACCGGTTCGGGCGGCGCCAGCGCCATCTTCCCCAAGGTCTTTACCTGTCCCATCTGTTCCAAGAAGCTCAAGGCCACCCGCGCCGGCCGTTTCCGCTGCTCCGAGTGCAAGACCATTCTGGTGATCGACGATTCGGGCCAGGTGTTCCTCGGCTGACGGGAGCCGTCGGCTTTCCCGACACATGAAAAAAGGAGGTCCGCATGCTGAGCAAGGAAAAACTTGAAGGGTACATGAACAAACTCTCCCTCAGTTACGAGGAAATCGCCCCCGATACGTGGCTTATCAAGGACCTCGCCAAGGGATTGGAAAACGTGGTCATCACGGCCCTCGACCCGGTCATTATGATCCGGGTCAAGGTGATGGAGATCCCCGCCAAGAACAAGGACAAGCTGTTCGAAAAGCTTTTGACCTTGAACGCCCAGGATCTGGTGCACGGCTCCTACGCCATCGACGGGGGGAATGTCGTCATCGTCGATACGCTCCTGGCGGAGACCATGGACCTGGAGGAATTGCAGGCGTCGCTGGACGCCATCGGATTCGCGCTGACGACGCACTATCCAGTGCTTCAAGAATATAGAAATTAAGGAGGCCCTCCTATGGGAATTTTTAAGCGCTTTTCGGATATTTTGAAAGCCAATATTAATGATCTCATCAGCAAGGCGGAGAATCCCGAGAAGATGCTCAACCAGATCATGATTGAGATGAACGAGCAGCTCATCGAGTCCAAGAAGAGCGTCGCTTCCGCCATCGCGGACGAAAAGCGCCTGGAACGCCAGATGAAGGAGCATCTCAACCAGGCCCAGGACTGGGAGAAGAAGGCGATGCTGGCCGTGCGCGCCGGCAAGGACGACCTGGCCAAGGAAGCCCTGCTGCGCAAGCAGGAGTACGCCGGCCTGGCGGTCCAGTACAAGGAACAGTGGACGTCCCAGCACGCGGCCGTGGAGAAACTCAAGAGCTCCCTCCGCCAATTGCAGGGCAAGATCGAGGAAGCGGGCCGCAAGAAGAACCTCCTTATCGCGCGCGCCAAGCGGGCCGAGGCCCAGAAGCAGATCCAGAAAACCATGGGCAATTTATCGGATACCGGGGCTTTTGAGGTTTTCGACCGGATGGCCGCCAAAGTCGATAAAATCGAGGCCGAGGCGGACGCCATGGCCGAACTGGAAGACTTCACCGCGGACGGCGATCTGGAGAAGCAGTTCAAAGCCCTGGAGGCCGGCGACGCCAACTCCGACGCCCTGCTCGCCGAATTGAAGGCGAAGATGCAGATTGAAGACAAAACCGGCTCAGCCGAATCCTGAACCCGCCACCGTTAATTTTGTCTCGCACAACCGGCTCCTCACCGAAAAGGTGGGGAGTTTTTTTGCCCGGTCACGCACGGCGGCCGTGGTGGTCAGCGACTGTCCGCTCAGTGAAGACGGCCTGGACGCCTACGTGGTGCCGGCGGATGAGGTGACGGCGCTCTTGGCCGGAACCCAACGCCCCGCCACCTGGCTGCCCGTGATCGCCTACGGCGAGCGGGCGGCGCTGCTCGAGGCCTTCGCCTACGGCTGCCGGGATTACCTGAAGGAACCCTGGGACATGACTGAACTCGACGTCAGGCTGTCCGCGGTCCTGCGCGTCCGGGAGCCTGACCGGGAGATGAGCCTGGCGGGCGACCGTCTGAAAACCACGCGCGGCGAACTGCTGCTCAAGCCCAATGAGGCCCGCATCCTCCGCACGCTGCTCAAGGCGCGGGGCCAAGCGGTGAGCCGCGAGGTCCTTTATTACGCGATCTGGGGGAAAATCAAGAATCCGGAAAGCCGGGTGGTGGATGTGCACGTTTCGGCCCTGCGCCGGAAACTGAGCGGCCTGACCGGGCTCACCATCACCCAGGTGCGGGGCGAAGGCTACCGGCTGGCCTGATCCGACGCCGGCCTACGTCACCTCATCCACCCCGCCGGCGGATGCACGATGTGTGGAACGCCAGTCCTTTATGCTTCCCTTGTTTACCTACGGCTTTTTGTGATCAACATGAAAGGCCGCCAGGCGTTCCGCCAGCAGGGAGAAATGCTCCGGCAGGACGAAGGAGACGCAGGCCCGGATGCCGGGCCGGCCGCTGCCCGTGGTTTCCAGGGCGATGGCGCTGATGCCGTAATACAGGAGTTCCGCCACGAGCTCGCCCCCGGAAAACCCGGGGTAGGCGACCGTAAAGTAAAAACCGTCGGCCAGGGGCTGGTCGCCGTCCCGGTCGTAGACCAGGGAGAACCCATTTTTCAAAAAGATGTCTTTCATGACCCGCGCCCGTTCTCCGTACTGCCGGACCACGGCGAGGAAGTCGAGCGTGCCGTCATTGGCCGCCTTGAGCAGGGCGGCCAGTCCGGCCTGGGCGGAATGGGTGACGCCCGCGGTGGTGGCGTAGAGCGTGCCGTACACCAAGGCGTGGCCGAAATTGGTTGATGGATAATAAGTATTTAGGTCCGGTTTCTCCAACGCCAGGACCGTGTCCGGTATGATAAGGAGGCCGACTCGTTGCCCCGCGTAGCTGAAGGCCTTGGAGCTGGAGATAAAGATCACGTACTTGTCGGTATAGCGCGCCACCGTGGGCTGGAAGGGCGGACGCCCGGGCCGGCCCAGATCGCGGCGGAAGTCCATGCCGAAATAGGCCAGGTCTTCCAGGACCAGCGCGTCGTGTCGGGCTGCGGTTTCTCCGATGATCTTCAGTTCCTCTTCGGTTAAATAGGATATGACGGTCTTCTGGGCTTTCTT
>CAYQRT010000287.1:0-4307 GCA_964419695.1 uncultured Spirochaetaceae bacterium
CCCTGGTGATTGATCCAGCGGCAGCGGTCTTCATTCTGATTGTCCATGCTTCGTCTCCCCGGATGTCGTCCTTAGCCTAAATCGTTCCCCATAATAGAGATTCTCTGACTGTACTGCTAAAAAAGCAAGAATTGACAACGATCAAGCAAGAATGAGAAAGCGTATGTGCTGTAAGTGGCGTTATATAACCTGCATACAATATTGATCGAGGAGGAGAAGAGAATGGATGCAAAAGATTTTTCCCTACGTCCAATCGGCCGGGTACGCGTGGAAGACGAGCGGTTCTGGTTGGAGATTGACGCGCCTTTCCGGGGGGGCCTGGACAAGCTGGATCAATTCAGCCACATCATCACCCTCTGGTGGGCTCATGAACATGACAATGCCCAAAGCAGAAAGAGAATCATGACCGAGATACCTTATGCCGGGAATCTTAAGGCCGGCGTTTTCGCATGCCGGTCCGAATATCGGCCCAATCCCCTGGGGGTGACCGTCTGCCAAATCCTGTCCGTTGACATGAAGGCCGGGATCGTGACCGTTCCCTACACGGACGCCTTTGACGGCACACCGCTCCTGGACCTCAAGGCGTATTTCCCCGTCTCCGATCGCGTACGTGATTATCGGGTGCCGGATTGGGTGAAGGATTGGCCCGAGTGGTTCGAGGAAGCGTACAAACTGGAGGAGCTCTTTGCCCGGATGTTTTCTCAATGTGATACTAGGGGTACTTGATACAAAAGCGGAGGGAGAGGCAGTGTATAACGCGACATGTTTGATCATCATAGACGTTCAATAAGGCGTGTATACACTCAAGCGACCCGCATACCGGGCGAAGGATATATTGCGTAATCCGGGGACGATCATTGAGAAGGCGCGGAGAAGATGATCCGCGATACCAACCGGGAACTTGAGGAAAAGGGAGTGATGCTTGTCTCCTGCCGGGAATTCGGAGCGTGAGCGGGACATGGGCCGGCCGATCTACCAGGCCTCATTGCGTCCCCCTGAATTGAAGACCTGATGGACGGGTCGCTTTACACGCCTCAGGCGCTGGCTTATACTCCTGTTATGGCCGATACGAGTGGCGGCCCGGAATCGCGTGCGGTGTATGCCCAAAGCATTAACCGGGTGCTGGAGTATATCGACAATCACTTGTCCGAACCGTTGGGCCTGGACGTCCTGGCCGGCGTGGCGGCTTTTTCCAAGTATCACTTCCATCGTATGTTCCGCGCGTCGCTTGGGGAAACCCTGGCCGACTACGTCTCACGCGTGCGGTTGCAGAAAGCGGCCTATCTGCTTCTCATCGCACCGGCGCGGAGTGTGACCGATATCGCCTTGGAATGCGGCTTTTCGGGTTCAGCCCCTTTCGCCAAGAAATTCAGGGCGCATTTCGGGATGACGGCCTCGGCGTGGCGGGAAGCCAAGCGGAATCCCGACGCCGTACGCCGGACCGAACCGTCCGCTTCCCGTGGGCACGGGAGAATACACGAGTTCAGGGTAACGTACGAGACGGGTATTCCGACCTGGACGGTGAGTACCGATCAGGCCGAACGCTCGGTATGTGTGGAGGTGATACCGGAGATGACGCTGGCCTATGTCCGCTACACCGGTCCCTACAAGGGAGACAGCCCCTTGTTTGTTCGCCTGTTTGAAAAACTCTTTGCCTGGTTGGGACCGCGCAACCTGGTTTCCCCGCACACATCGCGGACGATTGTCATCTACCATGAATACCCTGACATTACGCCGGAAGAACAACTCCGGTTGAGTGTCTGCTGCACGGTTCCCAAGGACACGGTCGGGGAGGGGGATGTCGGCGTTATGCGCTTCTCCCCCGGCCCTTTCGCGGTCAGCCGCTTTGAATGCGGGGCGGAAGATTACCAGGCGGCCTGGGATTGGATGTACGACGCCTGGCTGCCGATCAGCGGGTACATGCCCGCTGATGCGCCGGCCTTTGAACGCTACGCCTTTGACGCCCATAATTCAGAGACCGGGAAGACGACCGTGGACATCTGCCTGCCGGTCGCGCCGCGGTCCTAGCGACCTGCAGGGCGGCAGCTGCTTTCCGGGAATTCGGATTGAGTATACAGGAGGGGTCGATGAAACAGCGGGTGTTGATTTGTGGTATGGGCGTGATTGGAAGTATCTATGCGCTCCGATTGGCCAAGGCCGGATGCGAGGTCACGGGACTGGCTCGGGGAAAGCGGTTGGATTCGTTACGTGCGCGAGGACTGACCATTCATAACATTTTTCTGGATGAAACCGAGACCGTCACGATCACACTCGCTGATACCCCGCCAAGAGGTATGACATTCGATATCGTCCTGGTCGTGGTTCGATCCGGACAGATCATGGCTATGCTTGACCGGTTGCGGGGGGCGGAGATTTCCGCCCAGGCGGTGGTAGTCATCGGGAACAATTTGGAAGATCTGGCGGCTCAGGCCGTGGCCGTAGGCGGAGAACGATTCGTCCCCGGCTTCGGGTCTTTTGGAGGGTACCGTGAAGACGGCGTCGTACATTATCTGGACGGTCGCACCGAAGGAAACGATGGTCCCGAACGGCGTACGAAAACAACATTGGGAGTGATAGACGAATCGGCCAGGCCCGCTCTGGAAACGGCGAAAATAATGTTCACGTCCGCCGGGCTGCCGGTGGTGGAGAACAAGGACATGCACGCCTGGTTTCTCTATCACGCGGCGCTGGTGTTCCCCATGGCCGGCGCTATATACGCTACGGGCGGCGATCAGAAACGTTTCTGCCGCACCCGTGACGCTGTCGTCCTCGGCATTCGCGCCTGCCATGAGTGTTGCAGAGCCCTGCGCGCTCTCGGATTACGGATGCAACCCAAAAGCCTGAAGGGTCTCACCCTTATGCCCGAATGGGCGCTGGCTTCATTGCTTTCCAAGCGCATGATAAGCGAGGCGGCGCGGGTGGCCATGTTCGGCCACGCCAACGCGCCAGGCGGACGCGATGAAATCGGAGGTCAGGCTTCGGTGCTGGATGAAATAATCCGCGGTTCCGGAAAGCCTCTCATACATTGGAAACGGCTTCTACCTTATTTCAATACAAAGACCGGAGAACCGTTGATTCCCGACGGTTCACGCGATGTGCGACTCAGAGTATGGTAAGCGGGATTTCAGTCAGGCCTGGCCGGCCCTTCATTCGGGAGACACCACATAGCGAACCCAGATCCGATCATTTTCCATCTTCCGGCAATCCAGCAGTTTGAGTCGATGCGGCGTGATGTCCGGCCAGTGCAGCTCCTGGGACCGGAACAGGACCGGCGTTTCCGTGCCCCCGATCACGAGCGGACTCACCAACAGGTTGATCTCATCCAGGAGCCCCTGGCGGATAAGCGCACCGGCCAGGCATCCGCCCGAACTGGTAATGATGGTGGTCACCTGCAGCCGTTCCCGGATTTTGACCATCATGGCCGGCAGATCAACGCCGGAATCACCCGACACAAGATACGGGATGCGCCGCTCGCGCAGGAAGGCCAGATATTCGGGGGGCGCCAGGCGGGACGTCAGGTGGATCATATAGGTGGCGGGGTCGTCTTCGCAGGCCGTGTACCCGCCGCGGAACCGTCCCCGTCCGTCCACCACGGCCGTCCAGGTGCGCCGTCCCGGGCGGTTCACGATCTCCGGGGGCAGGAAATCCTCAAAGAGCGCGGCCGGATCGCCGGCATAGGCGGGCAGGGGGACGAGTGGTTGCCGGGAGTCCACCACCATGTTGCTGCCTTCCAGACTCATGCCCGGACGGTGGAGTTCCTTGATCCGTTCCGTGAACGAGCTCCATTCCGCGACCGGAATCAACAAATCATAGAGTTCCGGCCGGGCCAGCATGTCGAACATGGTCTCGTGCGGGCCCATGGTGACCCGGCCGTCAGCCGAGGCACAGACATACAAGATGACTCGCGGTCTGGGCATGATTTTCTCCCCCCTGGTAGTGGTTTCTATAACATAATACGCATGCGTAGTCCAAGCATGTTCGGTATCATGGCCACACGCGGACCCGAGACGCGCATGGCGGTCGTGTTGGTCCCGGCTTTCCACTCCCGATAAGCCCGCCATTCATATTCGGCCAGGCTGATGGTGCCGCCGATGATACGGCCGACGGTGCCTCCTGCGGCCAGGCCGGAAAGCATGTTTTCACCCAGGGTGATCAGGGCGGTCCGGTCCTCCTCGGTTTCCCGGGGCCGGGCGCTGAACTGCCGGTATCCGACCTCCGCGGCCGAGGGAATCAACAGCAGGGCCAATCCGCCGCCGGCCAGGGCCGCGGACGATCCAATGAAGAGCAAATCCAGATCAGTGGATGAA
>CAYQRT010000288.1:0-4272 GCA_964419695.1 uncultured Spirochaetaceae bacterium
GGCCCGCGTAAACGCCACGGTGCTGGAGCTGCAGCGCGACCAGGCACGGGCGCAACTGGTTCAGGCCGAACAGCATGACAAGGTGGCCCGCGAGGACGCCGAACGTACCCGCGCCCTGTTACGGAGTGGAAGCGTCACCCAGAAACAGCGGGACGACGCCGATGCCCGCGCCGACGTGGCCCGGGCCCGGGTGGATCAGGCGCGGATCGCGGTCTCTTTATGCGAGGAACAACTGGGGTACGCCACCGTGACCGCGCCCGTGGACGGAGTGGTCACGCACAAACTGGTGGAGGAAGGTGAACTCGTCTTCCCGGGCAGCGCCCTTGTTTCCATCACCGATCTCTCCCGCATGCACCTTACCATCTACCTCTCCGAACGGGATCTGGCCCGGATCAAGATCGGACAGCCGGCCTCGATATCCATTGATGCCTTTGAAAAGCGGACGTTTCCCGGCCGGGTGGTCTTTATCTCCCCCCAATCGGAATTTACTCCAAAGAACGTGCAATCCAAGGAGGATCGCGTAAAGCTGGTATTTGCCGTAAAAATCGATGTGCCCAACCCCGAGGAAATTCTCAAGCCCGGCCTGCCCGCGGACGCCGTGCTGGACGTCATTCCGGAGGCCGGACGGTGAACGGCCCGCCGGCGGTCACGACGGCGGGGCTTTCCTACGCCTATGGCCGGCGCTCCGCGGTTCGGGCCCTGGATCACGTTTCACTTTCCATTCCGCAGGGGGTGATGGCTGCGGTGGTGGGACCGGACGGCGCGGGTAAGACCACGCTGGTCAAGCTGCTGGTGGGGATTCTTGAACCCGACCGGGGACAGGTGAGCATCATGGGCGACGATACGGTCAACCGCTTCGACCGGGTCAAGAAACATATCGGGTACCTGTCGCAGAACTTCACCCTGTACGGCGACCTGTCCGTGGATGAGAACATCGAGTTTTTCGCCGAAATCCACCGCGTGCCGAATTTCAAAAGGCGCCGGGACGAATTGCTGGAATTCACGCGGCTGAAACCCTTCCGCAAACGCCTGGCCGACCGGTTGTCCGGCGGCATGAAACAGAAACTGGCCCTGGCCGCCACCCTGGTCCATTCGCCGGCGGTCATCGTTCTGGACGAGCCCACCACGGGCGTGGACCCGGTGTCCCGCCGCGAATTCTGGATCATTCTGGCCGATCTCTTGAAGAAGGGCATCACCATCGTCATGACCACGCCCTACATGGACGAGGCCGAACGTTCCAACCTGGTGGGCTTCCTCCACCACGGCCGGCTGCTTTTCGCCTCCTCGCCGCGCGAGGTGCGCGCCACGTTCACCGCCGTGCTCCTGGAGGTGGTGCCCGACGATCTGAATCGGGCCCGCCGGGTGTTGGAGGAAAAAAAAGGGCCCTGGGAGATTGAAGTCTTCGGGGACCGGCTGCACGTGGCCATGGCGCCGGAAGAGGCCGACGAGGCCGCGGTCCGGGAGGCCCTTGTCAGGGGAGGCGTGTCCGTCATCAGCCTGAGGCGCGTCCCGCCCAGCCTGGAAAACGTCTTTATCTCGCTTATCAGGAAGGAGGGGAACACGGAATCATGAAAACAGCGTTGCTTCCATTATCCTGGTGCCTGTTATTAGTAATTGCCGTGCCGCTTTTTGGGAAGGAACCGCTGCGCCTTCCCCTGGAGGACTGCGAGACGCGCGGTCTCTCCGCCAACCGGACCCTGCTGCGCGCCGAACTGGCGGCGAGTCAGGCGCGGTTGGCCGCCCGGATTGCCCGCCTCACTTTCCTCCACAAACAGGGGCTGTCATGGCAGACGAGTACGCCATAAGCGCCCGGGCCCTTTCCAAGACGTTCGGGGCGTTTCACGCGGTGGCGGACGTGGATCTGGCCGTGCCCTACGGACGGATCATCGGACTGCTGGGCGCCAATGGCGCGGGCAAGTCCACGCTCATACGCATGCTCTCCGGCATACTCCGTCCCACCTCAGGCTCAGGAACGGTGGCCGGGTTTGACGTGGAACGCGAACCCGAGTCGGTCAAGAAAAGGATAGGCTACATGTCCCAGCGATTTTCGCTCTATCCCGACTTGACCGTGATGGAGAACATCCGCTTTTTCGGCGGGGTGTACGAACTGGATCCCGTCCGGTTCCGGGAGAGAAGCGCCTGGGTGCTGGAAATGGCGGGCCTGGAGGGCAAGGGAAAAACCGTCACCCGCTCCCTTTCCGCCGGGTGGAAACAGCGCCTGGCCCTGGGGTGCGCTGTCCTGCATTCGCCGCCCATCCTTTTTTTGGACGAGCCCACCGGGGGAGTGGACCCCCTTTCGCGCCGGGGCTTCTGGGACCTGATCAATGGCCTGGCGGCGCGGGGCACCACCGTACTCGTCACCACGCATTACCTGGACGAGGCCGAGTACTGCAACCATGTGTATCTCATGCACGCGGGGCGGATTATCCGCCAGGGCAGCCCCCTGGCCCTGAAGACCTCTTCGCTGCCCGGGGTCATGTTTGAAATCATCTGCGCCCGGCCGGTACGCGCCCTGGAACTGCTGGGAAAGGATAAGGCCGTGCGCGGCACCTCCATGTTCGGCACGCGCCTGCACGTCCACGTTGACGGCACGGACGATGAAGCCCGCCTGCGGTCCATCCTGGGCGGGGAGGAGATTGAGGTAACCTCCCTGGCCCCCATCACCCCCACCCTGGAGGACGTCTTCATCGAGCTGGTCTCAAAGCCGGGAGGGGAGAACGCTTGCTGATCAAGCCGATCATCGTCAAGGAACTGCGCCACATTATCCGCGATCCGCGCACCCTGGCCATTCTATTGGCCCTGCCCATATTCCTGCTCATCATGTTCGGTTACGCCATCAGTCTGGACGTCAAGCGCATCGGCCTGGCCGTGTATGACGCGGACCGGAGCGCGCTCTCCCGCGGCCTGGTGGAGGAGTTCACCCGCACGGAGTACTTTACCCTGCAGGGGTACCTCGACAGGCCCGACCAGGCGGACGAACTGCTTTTTTCGGAACGGGCGCAGACCGTGCTTGTCATCCCGCCCGATTTCAGCGAAAAACTCATCCGCCGGGAGAAGGCCCCGCTCCAGGTGCTCATTGACGGATCCAATCCCACCATCGGTTCCACCGCGGCCAGCTACACCGAGCTGATCGTGGCCGATTTCGCGGCCACGGCCCTGGAAGGCGGCGCCGCGGTCAGTCCCACGCTGGAGGCCTCGGTGCCGGACGGGGCCGGCCGCCGGACGCGGTTGCCCGTGGAGGCCCTGCCCCGTATCTGGTTCAATCCCGAGCTCTCCAGCGCCCGCTTCCTCATCCCCGGCCTGATCTCTTTCATCCTGATGATCTCGGCGGTCATTTCCACCTCGCTTTCCATTGTGCGCGAGAAGGAGCGCGGCACCATCGAACAGCTGGCCGTGTCGCCGGTCACGTCGTTCGAACTTCTCATCGGCAAGACCATACCCTATTTTTTCATCGCGTTGGTCAACGCCGGCTGCGTGCTGGTCGCCAGTTACGTCTTCTTCGGCATGGAGATCAAGGGGAGCTACCTGGTGTTCTTCCTGGTAACCGTTATTTTTTTGCTGGGATGCCTGGCCCTGGGTATCCTTATCTCCACCTTTATCGACACCCAGCAGAACGCCTTCATGGCCACGGTCTTTCTCACCGTTCTCCCTTCATACATCCTGTCCGGATTCGTCTTTCCCATCCGCAACATGCCGCCCGTGATTCAGGCCTTCTCCTACATAGTACCCAACCGCTATTTCCTGGCGGCCCTGCGGAGCATCATGATCCGCGGCGTGGGCCTGGAAAGCTTCGCGGGCGAGTTCGCCGCGTTGTGCATCTTCGACGCGGTGGTGATCGGCATCGCCGTTTTACGGCTCCGGGCCCTGAAGAGGCTGTAGCGTGAAGAAGATCCTCGCCATCATCCGCAAGGAAGTCTCCCACCTGCTGCGCGACCGGCGCAGCCTCATGATCATCTTTTTCATGCCGGTGGTCCAGCTGTTGATCCTGGGGTTCGCCTCCAACCTGGACATCAAGGCCCTGCCCATGCTGGTGGTGGACCAGGACCGCTCGGCCGCCTCCCGCGGTCTGGTGGAACGGTTTACCGCCACCGAATACTTCCTGCTCAAGGAAACGACCACGGATATCCGGGCCATGGACGAGGCCGTCAACGCCAACCGCGTCTCCATGGCGCTCGTCATTCCGCGCGGCTTCGGGGCGGCCGTGGCGGCCGGACGGCCGGTCGGTGTGGAGGTGGTGTTCGACGGATCGGAGTCCTACACGGCCAGCGTGGG
>CAYQRT010000289.1:0-4230 GCA_964419695.1 uncultured Spirochaetaceae bacterium
CTCGAATCATTGTCACCCCCCTCCCCGCCATCAGTGTCCCCCAAGCCCGAACAAACATTTATTCACCCGCGCCAACCCTCAATCTTGACACCTGAAAGCATGTGTGGTACGTTGCCATCCGTAAAGGATGAACAATGAAAACATGTTTTCTTTTCCCCGGGCAGGGCGCCCAGTACCCCGGCATGGGCAAAGACCTCTGGGAAGCCAGCCCTAAAGTCAAGGAATTGTTCGAGATCGCCTCGGAAACCTCCAAGATGGACATGCAACGTCTGCTCTTTGAGGGCTCCGATGCAGAGCTGCGCGAGACCGACAAGACCCAGGTGGCCGTGACCCTGGTCAGCCTGGCCGCCGGCGCCATTCTGAAGGAGAAGGGCATTGAGGCCGACGGCTGCGCGGGCTTCTCCCTGGGCGAGTATGCCGCCCTGTGCGAGGCCGGCATCATCGCCGTCCGGGACATCTTCCCCTTGGTCAAGGCGCGGGGCGAGTTCATGGAACGCGCCTCCCGGGCCCTGGATACCGGGAAGGGCAAGGCGGGCATGACCGCCGTGGTGGGCTGCACCTGGGAGCAGGGCAGCGAACTCATGACCAAGCTGGGACGGCAGGACGTCTTTCTCTCCAACCACACCAGCCCCAGCCAGATCGTGATCGGCGGCACGGCCGAGGGGTTGGCCAACGCGGAGGACGCCTTTGACGCGGCCGGCTTCCGGCGCCTGGTGCCCCTTAAGGTTTCCGGCCCCTTCCATACGCCCCTCATCAAGCCGGCCCAGGACGACCTGCGCGGGCTGCTGGACGGCTACACCTTTTCCGATCCGGTCAAGGCGGTCTACGCCAATGTCACGGGCGAGCGCATCACCTCCGGCGATCAAGCCAAGCAGCTCTGCGTGGAACAGGTGGTATCCACCGTGCGCTGGGTCAAGGAAGAAGAAACCATTCTTGGCGACGGGTACGAGCGCTTCCTGGAAACCGGTCCGGGCACGGTTCTGCGGGGGCTTTGGAAAGGCTTCACCACCCGGATCGCCTGTATGAGCGCCGGGAAACTGGAAGACATCGAAAAAATTCTGGAGGGTAATTGATATGCTGTTAAAAGGAAAGAAAACGGTCGTCACCGGCGGCGCGCGCGGCATCGGCCGGGAGATCGTCCTTTTGTTCCTGAAAGAAGGCGCCTCCGTCTATTATATGGACATCATGGAAGGCGATTCGCTTACCGAATACCGGAAGCTCGCGCAGGAGACGAACGCGGGCGGCGCCGTCACGTACAAGAAAACCGACGTGTCCAACGAGACCGAAGTGACCGCGGTGGTCAAGGAGATCATTGCCGGGTCCGGCGGGATCGACGTGCTGGTCAACAACGCGGGCATCACCCGTGACGGGCTCATGATGCGCATGCCGCTGGAGAACTGGGAGAAGGTGCTGCAGATCAACCTCACCTCGGCCTTCCTGGTCTCCAAACATTTTGTGGCGGACATGATGAAGCACCGGACGGGATCCATCATCAACATGTCTTCCATTGTGGGCGTGGGCGGCAACCCGGGCCAGACCAATTACTCGGCCTCCAAGGCGGGGCTCATCGGCTTTACCAAGAGCCTGGCCAAGGAAGTGGCCTCGCGCAACGTACGCGTCAACGCCGTGGCGCCCGGCTACATCATCACCGACATGACGGAGAAGCTGTCGGAGGACGCCAGGAAGGCCATGCTCGGCCAGGTACCCATGGCCCGCGGCGGTACGCCGGAAGAGGTGGCCAAGGCCGCTCTCTTCCTGGCCTCCGATCTTTCGTCGTATATTACGGGCCGCGTGATCCAGGTGGACGGGGGCATGATGATCTAGGGTTGTCTGCGTAAAGCCCGGACATGACAAGGCACACCGCCAGAATATTGCATCCAGCGTATAAACAGGAGTGAATCGTATGAATCGTCGGGTAGTGGTCACCGGCTTGGGAACAGTCAATCCGCTGGCCCAGGACACCCCCTCATCGTGGGAACGGGTCAAAAAGGGCGAAAGCGGAATCTCAAAGATCGATCTATTCGATCCCTCCCCCTACGGCAGCCGGGTGGCGGGCATCATCAATGATCTGAAAACCGACGCGTACCTGGATAAGAAGGAAGCGCGCCGCCTGGACCGCTTTACCGTCCTGGGACTGGTGGCCGCCATTCAGGCCATGACCGACGCGGGCCTGAAAAAGGACGACGTGGAGCCGTCCCGCCTCTCCGCCATCATCGGCACCGGCATCGGCGGGCTCCATACCCTGGGCCAGGCCTTTCACACGCTCCACACCCGGGGCGGTGATCGCCTCCCCCCCCTCACCGTGCCTATTCTCTTGTGCAACATCGTATCCGCCCAGGCGGCCATCCACTTCAACGCCCAGGGCCCCAGCCACCCGGCCGTCACCGCCTGCGCCGCGGGCACCGACGCCATCGGCATGGCCTTCCATTCCATCAAACAGGGGATCGTGGACGTGGCCATGGCCGGCGGCACCGAAGGCTGCCTGCACGAGATAGCCATCGCCGGGTTCTGCGCCCTGCAGGCCCTTTCCACCCACTATAACGATACGCCGGAGACGGCCAGCCGGCCCTTCGACAAAACGCGCGACGGGTTCGTCATCGCCGAGGGCGCGGGGGTGCTCGTGCTGGAGGAACTGGAATACGCCAGAAAGCGCGGCGCCCGCATCTACGCCGAACTGGCCGGGTACGGACAGTCCTGCGACGCCTACCACATCGTGGCCCCCGAACCGTCCGGACGGGGCGCCGCCTTCGCCATCCGGCAGGCCCTGGCCAGCGCGAACCTGCGGCCCGGGGACGTGGACTACATCAACGCCCACGGCACCTCCACGCCGCTCAATGACCCCATGGAAACCAAAGCCATCAAGACCGTGTTCGGCGATCATGCAAAAAAACTCAAGGTCTCTTCCACCAAGTCCATGACCGGCCACATGATCGGCGGCACCGGCGGGTTCGAGGCCATCGTCTCCGTGTTGGCGATCCGCGACCAGTTCTTTCCGCCCACGCGCAACTACCAGAATCCCGATCCCGAGTGCGACCTGGACTACGTGCCCAACAAGGGATACGGCGGCCGCATCCGCGCCGTGCTTTCCAATTCCCTGGGATTCGGCGGCCACAACGGCGTGCTGGCGTTCAAGGAATATCAGGCCTGACGCACACGCTTGCCGCAGGCAGGGAAATCGATATACAATCACGCCATGCCTTTCCCGCCGCTGAAACAGCCCGCCCGCCCGCGTAGCCGCCTGCTTACCCTTATGCCGCTTCTCCTGGTGCTAACGGCCTGCGGGCCGGGGACGGACGGGAACGTTGAATACAAATATTTCCTCGATTTCCGTTCGGAGGATTTTTACCAATACGACAACACCTACCGGTTCACGGCGGAGAAAAGCGCCGCGGCCGTGCGGGACGAGCCGGAGTACTTCAAGGTGTCCGTGCACCGTGATACCCTGCGCTTTTTCCAGGTGGAGTTCATCCGGGACGGCGAAGCGGTGGCCGTGTACGCGTTCGATGAGCGCTGCCGCGTTACCGAACGAAGGGAAAACGGCAAGGTCGTGGCCTGGACGTACGCGCCTGACCGAAAAACCGCGGTCACGACCGTGAACGGCCGGGTGACCGGCCGGAACGTGTTCGAATACCGCGACGGGAAGCTGTGGCGCATGCGGGTCTACGACGGCAAGGGCCTCCTGCTGCGCGCCATCCCCCTGACCGACGAGGCGGCCCCGCCGGCGGCCCGGGACCGCCTGCCGGCCGTCCCGGACACGGAACGGCGCTACCGCATGGAAGCGGAGGAAATGCTCGAACTGGGGAAATGACGGGCGCCGCTCACCGCCCCTCCTGGAGGGCCTGCTTCTTCTGTACCACCGTCAGGCAAGGCAGTATGATCGTCAAATAGAGGGTGACCGCGTACAGACTGGCCAGGAGTAATTGCGCCAGGCCCCGCCCCAAAGAAACCATGTCACGCAGGTTGGACAGCATACAGACCAAGCCGATCAGGGCCCCGATCACCCCGGAAAGGATGGCCGCCCGCTGCCACGTGGTAAAGAGCACGATGTCCCGGGCGTAATTCGCGTCCGGCTCGGGCTTCTTGGAAAAAACGTGAACGAACGCGGCCTTGACTTCCGACGGCGAAAAAGACATGAAGATGACGAATAGGGGCGGGAAGATCACGAGCACCCCGCTCACCCATTGCAGGAACAACAGCAATCCCGCCCCCCCCGCGGCGATGCCCAAGCCG
>CAYQRT010000290.1:0-4201 GCA_964419695.1 uncultured Spirochaetaceae bacterium
CCTATTTTCTAAAAACTACGATTCCGTAATATACGGAATCGAAATGCTTTATGGACCAGATCATACGTCTTGTAGAGTTATTCCACCAGATCAGCCGCAAAATCGGCAAAACCCTCCGTCCCATGTTTCACCAGCTTGAGTTGTCCCATTCCGACCTGGTCGTGCTATTCATCATGGGCAAGCGCAAGACCAGCCGGGCCACCGACCTGGCCGAGGCCATCGGGCTGCCGGCCAGCACCCTGACCGGCGTCCTGGATCGGCTGGCGGGTCAGGGCTTCCTGGTCCGGGAGCCGGATCCAGCCGACCGGCGCAGCCTGTTGCTGACCGCCACGCCCGCCCTGTATACGTTTCTACGCGGCCTGATGAAGCCCATGGAAGAACGGCTGCGGGTCGTGTTCCAGGATACGCCGGCCGCGCGTCTCAACCGGCTGGTGGAGGACCTGGAGTTTGTCCTGGAAGTCCTGGAAAAAACCGACCACCACTCAGAGACGAAAGATCGCTCCGGTTCGTCAGGATAAAGAAAGGTGCCGCGCACCATGGAGAAAGGAATTATGAACTTACGTCAATGCATATCGATGCCAATCGCGGCCGCCGTGTTGGCGGCGGGCGGTTTTCTGGCCGTGCCCGGCGCCGTCTGGGCTCAACCTGAACCGTTGTCAATTGATGACGCGGTACGGACCGCCCTGACCGAGGATCCCCGGGTGGAGAGCGCCTCCTGGGACTGGCTGGCGGCCTCCGCCAAGGCCGAGGCCGCGGCTTGGCGCCGGCTGCCGTCGCTCTCCGCGGGCGCTAGCTACCAACGTCTGAGCGAACTGCCCGGTTCGTCCTTCTCATTCGGTGCCTCTACCGTTACCTTACCCGCCGCCCTGCCGGACGTCTGGACGTTCAGTCTCAACCTGCAGTACCCGGTGTTCGCCGGGTTCCGCATCAGCGAGGCGGCCGCCCTGGCCGACCTCACCGCCCAGAACAAAGCAATCGCCCTGGAGATGGTCAAGCGTTCACTGGTCTTTGAAGTGCGGCGCGCCTATTGGGAAGCCGTCCGCGCCGCGGCCAACGCGCAAACCCTGCGAAAAAATCTGGAACTGGTAGCGTACAGCCAGAAACTCATGCAAGACCAGATCGGCCTGGGCACGGTCACCCAGGCCGACCTGCTCAACGCGGACCTACGCGTCAAGCAGGCCACCATGGACCTGGCGGACGCGGTTTCCCTGCAAAAGCGCGTCAACCTCACCCTGGCCTCGTTACTGGGAAAAAATTCAGCGGCACTGAGTCTCGATCCCACGGCCACGGACGCCCTGGAACTCTTTTCACTCACCAGCCGCCCCGAAGGCCAGGAGCCCCTGGACCCGGGTCCGACGCCGGACGCAAAGGCCGTGATCGAGCAGGCCCTGCGCCGCCGTCCCGAGACCCGCATCGGCCAGACGGGCATTCTCATGGCCGAACACTCAGCCCGTCTGGCCCGGGCCGGACTCTATCCCACGCTTTCCATCACGGGCAGTTACCTCCTGGGCGATCCCAACCCGCGCACCCCCTTCCAAACCGATCCCACCATATTCACCGGCACCTGGGCCCTGGGCGTGCAGCTCTCCTATGACCTGGGTGGATTGCCGGCCAACATTAACGAGAGTATTTCCGCGGACCACGGACTCTCCCGGGCGCGCAGCGAAGCCGCCAAAGCGCGCCAGGCCGTGATACTGGACGTGCAATCCTGCATCCTGGCCTACAACCGCGCCCGGCTGGACCTGGACCTGGTCACGGGCATGGTCGGCCAGGCGCGGGAGAACGTGCGCGTCATGACACAGCGAAAAAACGCGGGTTCGGCCAACACCCTGGACACGCTCACCGCCCAACTCGCCTTATTGCGGGCGGAGTTCGCGGTCACCAATAAAGAGATCGACCGGCGCATCGCGGCCGCGGACCTGGCCCGCGCCGCAGCCGACGACCCGGCGGGTGACGGATCGGTTGAAGCCCGGGAACCACCGCCCGCGGCGGAGAAGTGAGACCAGCATGCTGCGCCTGTTCAAATACCTGAAACCCTACGCCGTGCCCCTGGTCGCGGTGGTGGTGCTGGTCTTCTTTCAATGCATGGCCGACCTCTACCTGCCCACCCTCATGTCCGACATTGTCAACACCGGCATCACCAATGGGGACATCACCTACATCATCAACAAGGGAGTGCTTATGCTCCTGGTGGCCCTGGGCGGTTCGGTCTGCGCCATCCTGGCCGGGTACCTTTCCTCCCACGCCTCCATGGGCCTGGGAGAAATCCTGCGCCGCCGCATCTTCACCCACGTCTCCCGTTTCTCGCTTCACGAATTCGACAAGCTGGGCACCCCGTCCCTGGTGACCCGTAATACCAACGACGTGACGCAGGTCC
Organism: uncultured Spirochaetaceae bacterium; assembly: GCA_964419695.1. Lineage (GTDB taxonomy): Bacteria > Spirochaetota > Spirochaetia > SZUA-6 > RPPD01 > JAFGSW01. The sequence continues at coordinate 2,378 of CAYQRT010000290.1, forward strand.
AGATGACGGTCCTCATCATGCTGCGCATGATGATCATGGCCCCCATCATGTGCGTGGGCGGGATCATCATGGCCGTGTCCAAGGACTCAGGGCTGGCGCCGGTCATCATCGTGGTCATGCCCATTCTGGCCGGCACCATCACCCTGGTGGCCGCCAAGGCGTTTCCCCTCTTCCGCTCCATCCAAAAAAAGATAGACCGGATCAATATGGTCCTGCGGGAAGGATTGACCGGCATCCGCGTGATCCGGGCCTTCAACCGGGAGGCGGACGAGAAAAGGCGGTTCGACGACGCCAACGTGGACCTGACCCGGGTCTCCCTGACCGTGAACCGGCTGATGGCCATCGTTATTCCCGTCATGTTCCTGGTCATGAACCTGACCACCGTGGCCGTCATCTGGTTCGGCAGCCTGCGCGTAAATGCGGGCACCACCAACGTGGGCAACATGATGGCCTTCCTCCAGTACGCGATGCAGATCCTCTTCGCCCTCTTGATGTCCGCTTTGATGATCATCATGGTGCCGCGCGCCCAGGCCTCGGCCGAACGCATCAATGAAGTGCTGGACACCACTCCGGAGATCGACGACCCGGCCGCGCCGCGCCGCGCTTCCAGCCGCAAGCGGGGGTGCCTGGAATTCCGCAATGTCACTTTTTACTACCACGGCGCCGAGGAACCGGCCGTACGAGACATTTCCTTCGCCGCCTGTCCCGGCGAGGTGACGGCCGTCATCGGGAGCACCGGCTCGGGAAAATCCACGCTCATCAACCTCGTGCCCCGCTTCTACGACGCGGACGGGGGATCCATCCTCATCGACGACGTGGACGTGCGGGAACTGACCCAGGCCGACCTGCGCGAAAAAATCGGCCTGGTGCCGCAGAAAGCCATTCTTTTCTCCGGCACCATCGCGGACAACATCCGCTATGGCAAACAGGACGCCACGGACGAGGAGGTGCGCCGGGCCGCGGCCACGGCCCAGGCCCTGGAGTTCATTTCCGCCATGAAAGACGGTTTCGATTCGTTCATCGCCCAGGGCGGAACCAACCTGTCCGGCGGGCAGAAGCAGCGGCTCTCCATCGCCCGCGCCCTGATCAGGCGGCCCGAGATATACCTGTTCGACGACAGCTTCTCCGCCCTGGACTTCAAGACCGACGCCCGGCTGCGCGCCGCGCTCAAGAAGGAGACCCACGACGCCACCGTGGTCATCGTGGGCCAGCGCGTGGCCACCATCATGGACGCGGACCGGATTATCGTTCTGGACGAGGGGAAAATAGCCGGCATGGGCACGCACAAAGAACTGTACCGCTCGTGTGGTATCTACCGGGAAATCGTGGCCTCGCAGCTTTCGGAGGACGAAATAGCATGAGTGACGGCGGAAAAGCTCCCGCAATGACGGGATCCGGCGGGCAGCGCTCCCGGGGCGGCCCGCCCATGATGGGCCCCATGATGGGCGGCCGCGGGCCGGTGGAGAAGGCCAAGGATTTCAAGGGCACCCTGAAAAAACTGGTGGTGTACGTCAAGCCGCACCGCATCCAGCTTTTAATCGTCCTGGCCTTTGCCGTGCTCTCCACGGTCTTCACCATCGTCGGGCCCAAGATCATGGGCCTGGTCACCACCCGGCTCTTTGAGGGACTCATATCCAAGTTCGGCGCCGTGGCCCTGCACGCGCCCATGCCCTCGATCGACTTCGTCTACATCGGCCGCATTATCATCATCCTGATCGTCCTCTATCTGGTAAGTTCTTTTTTCAGTTACGTTCAGCAGTATCAGATGGCGGGCGTGTCCCAGAAGATCGTCTACCAGATGCGGCGGGACGTGGACGAGAAGTT
>CAYQRT010000291.1:0-4185 GCA_964419695.1 uncultured Spirochaetaceae bacterium
ATAAAATAACTACGGATGAACACGGATTTAAACAGATAGGGAAAGATAAAATAACCATGGATGAATGTAAATTCACACAGATTAAAGAAAATAAGAAAGAAAGCAAGATGAATATAATGAAAACAGCAATTATTATAATATTATTTTTACTACTTACAATAACAACATGGGCGGCAGACACAGATACATGCGGAATAAACACTATACGTGTATCCGGTAATACTATCACACCCGGGACATATTTGACAGACGGAAATACTGAAACCGCCTGGACAACTACAGATGGAAGTTTAACGGCATGGGCAGAACTCGATTTAACAGAACCGTGCCTTATTTATGGAATACAATTAACAGCAGCAATGACAGGAGATACCCGTCTTACATTGGAATACAGACAAAACAACAGGTGGTACCGCTTTATACACGGTGACATACAACAAATAGCAGGAGAAACATACATAAACCTGTCCTATACAAACGCGGTAACCGGTGGAATAAGAATCGCCTTAACAGGCCAGAACATAAGCACCAGCACCATAGCAGAGTTGGAAATAAAAGGAATGCCACAACAGGATGTGCTTTACAGAATACAACCAATAAATATGGACATTTCCGACAACATGGCCCTTGCCTATCCCGCATGGAACATGATAGACGGGAATACCTATACAATGTGGAGAACCGACCAGTCTCCTTACGAATGGCCGGGGGATACAATACTTGAGACAATGAAAACTAATAACCCGCTTATACACTCATGGATACCAAAGGAAAACGGAAGACAGGGAGAAGTAATTTTTTATCTTGAAAAACCGCATGTTATTACCAAGATAAAAGTGTATACAGGAAACGGGACCATAGGGGCGATAAGCATACAGGTATATGACAATGGGGAGTGGAGAGAAACAAGTACCATCCCCAACGGAATGCCGCCCGGATGGCACAGTAGTGATATGACAGGTCAAAGCGTCATGACAGACATGGTGAGAATCATCGTGGATGGAGATGCAGACGGAATGGGAAGCATTGGTGAATTCGAAATATGGGGAACAGGTACATACCCCGGCAGCACCAATGACGGATTACCGGGACAACAAAACCAGGTGGTCTCTGACCCAATCACCTTTAGGTGGGAAAACATTCTGAGTGATGTGAACACGCGGTTTTCCTTCCTCTACGAAGGAATAGCGTATGATAACATCACTGTGGAAATAAACAGAAACAGCTATATACTGGCACCTGTAAGAATAATAGACACAGACACCCTCTACACTCTGGAACCTCCCCGGGATGAACTGGGAGAAGGAGAAAACTATATACGTATTCTTCCCGGGGCAAACGAAAGCATCCTGGTAAATGCATGGTGTACTGAGTTGAAACCGGACAACAGAATTAACCTTGAAGAATACCAGGACGTTACGGATGCAGAGATCATCATTAACCTGGAAGAGCCGGTATTGACAGAACAGATTGAACTTATACAAACCGGGAGTATCCCGGCAGATGTATACGTGTATGCAGACGGGACCTGGGTTCCGGTAACACCGGAGCCGGATGGATACCCCCGGATATACAAAATCGAACAAATCACCAGCAGGATACGGATTGTTCACACCGGAGATCTGCGGCATATGCGGCTTGCGGGAAGCAGGATAAGAGACAGGGCGCCGGAAGTGGAACTATTGTGGCCCAAAGACAGGACAATAAACTTGGGAGACCTGGAACTTTTTATAGTGGGACGAGTGGATAACAGCGGGGCAATCGTACTGGTAAACGGAAACCCGGTCTTACAGAAGGGACATTTTTTCGCCTGCCAGATACTCCAGTATTACGACAGCGCGGCAAACAGCATCACACTCACCATAACGGCAGAAGACCCTGAAGGCAGGATTACGGAAAAAACTTACTTGTTTAATGTGGACCGGCCCCTGATACTGACTCTTGACCAGCCTGATGAACCCATACATACAGACCAACCCTCATTCACAATAAGCGGGCGGGTGATAATTGGGTATCCGACAGTAATGATAAACAACGAACCGGTCATTTTGAACAGCAGGAAATTTATAGAAGAAGTGCCCCTTGAGTACGGATATAACCTTATCACCGTGACCGCTGTATCCTATGACGGAAACAAACAAGTGACTGCATACAGAGAAGTGATACGAAAATCGGGCCTTACAACACTGACCATCGATACACCGGAAGATGGTATGTATGTAAACAGCGGCGAGGTTACCGTAAGCGGGACCATAAGCGGGTACGGCTTAGAGAGAGTACTTGTAAACGGCACAGAAGCAAGCATACGGAACGGATACTATATATCCTCACCCGTTGTATTAAGCGAAGGTGAAAATATAATTACCGTACAGGCAGAAACAGCGGCCGGCGTCGCGGCAGAGGCAGAGGTGGCAATTATAAAAGACACCGCCGCACCGGTACTGCACATTATTAGTCCTGAAAACGGGCATATAACACCTGAAAGTATAATTGTCGTATCGGGAAGTGTAGATGAAGCACACACCGTGTGGGTGACAGTAAACAGCGAAGCAGCCACAATGACAGACAGTGAGTTTACGGCAATACTTTCCCTTGCCGAAGGCGAAAACAGTATTACCATAAACGCATATGACACAGCGGGAAACAAAACCGGTGAAGAGATCTTTGTGACCTGTGACCCGACCCCTCCCGAGGCATTCAGTCTTGAAACAAATGCAGAGAACTGGACAAACAACACCCGGCCAACTGTATGGTTTGAAACAATTGATGCAATAAGCGGGATAAGCCATTATGAGGGCGCGATAGGTACAGGTGTTTTTATCGATGTGATAAGCCCGTGGACTGTACCGGCATTACCGGACGGTACCCACACCATCACAATAAAAGCGGTGGATAACGCGGGACGGGAAACTACAGCGGCTTGCGAAGTGAATATAGACACCATACCACCTGTTGCACCGGAAAGCTTCCAGGCAACACCGGGAATAGGAAAAATCATTTTGTCCTGGGAAGACAATACGGAAGACACAGCCGGATACACTATTTTTCGTACACCTGATTTTACCGCAGGTGAGAGCATATCATTATACAGAACCCCGGAACAACTTGAACTTACAACCTACACGGATACGAATATCCTGCCCGGTGAAACATACACTTACACCATCCTTACATTCGATACAGCCGCAAACGCAAGCGTGCACTCCCAACCGGCCACAGCACGGGAAGGAATAACAGAGGAAGAGATAGATGAAACAGCCGGGAATGTCTCTTTTGAAACCCTGGAAATTGTTTTTGAAGACAATACCTTTGCTGCAGGAGAAAGCATAGTTATTAAGGAACAGACAGAACCATTACCGGACAATCCCTTTGCGGAAGAAGTCGGTGCGCCATATGAAATAAAAAGAGTAGACGCAAACGGTGAAGAAATTACCGGAGTATTCAGCCAGCCGGTACGGCTTATCTTTTCCTATGAAGGCTTACCCCTTCCCGACGGATACAACCCGGCACACTTGAGTATTTACTGGTATAACAGGGGTGCGGAAATCTGGGAGCGGCTCCAAAAGGTATGGAACAATCATGCACAAAACAGACTGGAAGTACTCACCAGCCATTTTTCCGACTACCAGGTTATGGCCACTCAATACACCGGACCGGACCTCTCGGAATACGATAAAATGGGTGTCTCTCCTTACACTGAATACTTTAAAAATAATTCGGAAAGCGTATCCCCTGGAAGCGGGACCCTTGCCATGACCGCGACCGACCTTGTGATAAAAGGAAGAGAAGGCCTGGACCTGGTGATTGCACGTCATTATTCGAGCTCTGACGCGGAAGCATATTGTGAACGGGAAGAGATATCGGAAGACGAAGAATACAGCAATCCATATTTGAATCTCTACATCAGTGCATACGACTCATTCGGGTACGGCTGGCGGCTCAACATCCCGGAAATAGAACAACGGGATTACGGTAGATACCTGGTCCTTGAAGACGGACAGGCCATAAAAATAGACTTTGACGGAGACGTATTCGAATACCACCGGGGAACACACTTTACATTGAGAAAAGTACATGAAAATGGGATATTCTTTCCACCGATAAAAGAATACATCCTTACAATGAATGACGGTACACGGTATATCTTTGATAGAGATGAGCGCCTGAAAGAAAAACAGAGCAGCA
>CAYQRT010000292.1:0-4179 GCA_964419695.1 uncultured Spirochaetaceae bacterium
TAGGACTTGTCATATGCGGACATTGTATGAGTATTAGGCCCGAGAATCAAGCCGGGAGGGGGTCTGCCGGCGTTCCCTGATCCGCGTTTCACGGATAATGCCGGCGCCGTCCTCCCGGCTGGGCGGAAACGCGGGTCAATCCCGCAGCAATCCGGCGATGGTCTCCAGGAGTACAACCGGTGGAACCGGTTTTCCCAGCACGGCGGAGGCGGTTGCCAGAAGTGCCTCCTTTTTTGCGTCGTAACGCCCGCACTGGCGCAGCGGGACCTCTCCCCGCGGCTGTCCCGATACGATCAGTACCCGGGGCACCAACGCCTCATTATGCACCCGCTCCAGTACGGAGAATCCGTCCCTAACGGGCATGTTGAGGTCGAGGAGCAGGAGGTCAAAAGCACGGGACTCCAGACAGGCCAGGGCGCTCCCCCCGTCGCCGACCACGGTCACGTCATACCCGGCGTCCTCCAGCACGTCTCTCAACTCAACGCACAGCACCTGATCATCGTCGGCCAGAAGGAGTTTTTTCTTCACCGGTCACTCCCGGCCGGCCGGTGCCCGGTCGGAAGGCGGCAGCCGCGCCGCGCAGACCAGGATGATCAACACACGCCCGGGCGTTTTCAAGAGACCACGAACCAGACGACGCGCCGCAAGGCGCGTGTTTCGCTTATGCACCACCGGTCTTTTCATCCTCCCGCCTTTCTACGTGTGAATTTCCTGGAGTTCGCCAGCGGCACCACGGCCACCGGCGGGGATACGGCGCCGGACCCGTCCCGGCGGAAGGGGCACTTCCCGTACGGAATCCAGCGTAAAGAGAGGTGGGACCAAAACAAATTGGGGTTTTCCGCATTTTACTGTCCATTTTCCGCCTGGGGTCCGGTTTTCGGCTGTAAAATACTCCGTTCACCCGCAGCGGACCGGGAATTGACATGTATTTATTAACGAGCGTTTATTCGCTTATAAGATGCAGGCCTCCCCATGAAGGCACGCCAAAAAAAATAAATTCTCGCTGGACATGATATTTTAAAAGATATATAAGAAGACAGATATACAGAATGCCATTCTAAAAAAAGCGCACCTAATTCAAATTGTCAAATACGTATCTCATCCGGGGAATATATTTATGGAGGAGCTATTCCAATATTTGCGGGAATTGGTTGCGCATCACGGCCCCAAGAAGGATGATTACGCCGCGCTCAATTCCTGGATAAATACAGTCATTGAGCAGAAAAGGCAGGGCCGGATCACGGAAAAGGAGCTCTCCACCCTCAGGGACATCTGGGGGGAGGCGTTCTCCGCGGAGACCTGTCAGGGGTTGTCCTTCCATAAACCGCACGGGTATCCCGGCGATTTCGAGATTATCGACCGCATCTACACGCGCTATCTCTGCCCCGATCCGCATCTGAAAAAATGGGACCGCTTCTACCAGGACCACGACGCGGCCCGGGCGGTCCGCAACCGGAGCGGGTATCTCAAAACCGTATTGCTCAGGCACCTGCGGCGAAAAAAAGAAATCCGCGTCCTGAACGTGGCCAGCGGGCCCGGCCGGGACATGTATCATTTCTTCGCCAATGAAATGACCAATGGCGGGCGCCGGGTGCGCTTCGACTGCCTGGAGCAGGATGCACAGGCCATCGCGTACGCCAAAAAAGTCTGCCGGCCCTACCTGTCCCACATCGCCTTCATCCAGCAGAACGTGCTCCGCTTCACGCCCGACAAACGCTACGACGTGGTCTGGGCCTCAGGCATCTTCGATTATTTCAACGACAGAATTTTTGTCAGGATTCTCGGCAAGCTCCTGGAAGCCCTCCAACCGGACGGCGAATGCATCATAGGGAACTTCTCGGTCGAGAACCCGAGTAAAAATTACATGGAGATCTTCGAATGGTGCCTGCACTACCGCACCGCCGCCGACCTGAAGCGTCTGGGCCTCAAGTGCGGCGTCCCGGAGAAGAAGATCACCGTCAGAACGGAGAAGACAGGGGTAAATCTTTTCATGCATATAACACCATGACGGAAACGGAGGAAAAGAGTTCATGAATGAAAATACCGGCAATGTCGAGTTGGATCCGAAATCCCTACACATGAAAATCGGCCACGTTATCACCCGGTTCAAGGGCAGTCTGGAAGCCGAATACTACGCGGATTTTTTCAAGAATTCGCTGGTGTTTGTCCGGTTGAGCCTGGTCCTCGCCTTCATTCTCTACGCCGCCTTCGGCCTCCTCGACACCTGGATCGTTCCCGTTACCAAGGCGTACACCTGGATCATCCGCTACGCCATCGTCTGCCCCCTGGTCGTGGTGCTGTTCATCCTCACCTACCTGCCCGTGTTCAAGCGCCTCATGCAGGCCGTCCTCATTCTGTTGGAGGCCGTGCTGGGCGCGGGCATCGTGATCATGATCGCGCTCGCTCAGCCCGAGGAACCGGGCTTCCAGTTCTATTATGCCGGCCTGATGCTGGTCATCATGGCCGGATACGCCCTTTTCCGCATGCGGTTCGTCTACGCCACCATTACCAGCTGGCTGATCGTCCTGGGCTACGAATTCGTGGCCGTCTACTTTCACGGCATGCTGGCCAACCCGGTCCACGTTCCCATCTTTCTGAACAATAACTTCTTTTTCATCTCCGCCAACATCATCGGCATGCTCTCCAGCTTTCTCATTGAGTACCTGATCCGCACCGATTTCCTTCTGCGCAAGAAAATCTGGCTGGAGGAAAAAAAGGAAAAACAGCGCGCCTATCAGGAACTGATCAAGACCAAAAAGGAACTGTCGGAAGCGCACGCCAACCTGCAGGCCATGGAATACGAGTCGTACACCGGACTGCAAAGCATGGCCAACACCATCCAGAACAAGCACGCGGTCCAGCGCGAGTCGAACATCAAGATGGCCCAGCGCATGCTGCACCTGCGCTTCGCCCTGGGCCAGCTCAAGAACAAGGTGCCCACGGCCCTGAGCAAGGCCATCTCCGTGGCCCTCTCCACCTTCGAAAAGAACGCCCTGGCCTCCGTGGGCGGCGGGGGCAGCGCCTTCCCCGCCACCGAGTACGCCAAGTCGTTGTCCCAGATCAAGCGCCAGGTGCTGACCGCCTTTGAACGCAAGCATTTCGGCAGCATCACCGCCTATCTCAGTGAAAACCTCGATGATTACGCCCGGGAGGCCATCATCTCCACCGAGGACGCGGTCAACAACATGAACTCGATCATCGAATACATCCACGCCATCATCGCCTACCAGCGCGGACTGAAGGTGGCCATTGAAAAGCACGTCAATGCCGCCCTGCAGAAGATATATTTCAACATTCTCAATTCGTACAAGAAGGAACTTGAGCTCTACAAGATCGGCTTCAGTTACGACAACCGCACCTCTTCCCTGGTGGTGCTGCCCGTCTACGACTTTATTCTCCAAGAAGACATCATCCGCAACCTCTTTCTCAACTCGGTGCGCGCCCTGGTGGAAAGCGACCCCGAAACCCACCGCGACGACAAACGCATCTGGATCGAAGTGGTGGACAAGCGGGTGCGCGGCATCGGTGACTGCTACGAAATCAGCTTCCGCGACAACGGCCCCGGCATTCCGGACGACAAGAAAATGATGATCTTTGAGGGCTATTCCACCAAGGTGGCGGTGGGCCGGATGGCCGGTCGCGTGGTCGAGTTCGGCGTGGGCCTGCGCACGGTCAAGCGGCGCGTGGAGGACATCGGCGGCACGATCACGGAGACGGGCATTCCCGGCGAGGGCGCCCATTTTCTCATCACCATCCCCAAGCCCATGGTCAAACCCGAGCCCAGGATCTCGCTGGACTCACTTTCCCGGGAAGAGACCCCGGACACGGACGGGCTGCCGCTGCTGGACGCCGCGGAGGAATAAACCCAGCCGCCTCATGCTTCCAAGGCGGCTTGACGCTTCCAGTGATCCTCGATCACGATGGCGGCCATGGCTTCCACCACGGGGACGATGCGCGGACAGATGCAGGGATCGTGACGCCCGTGCGTCTCTATCATCGACTCTTTCCCGTTCACATCCACGGTGGGCTGAGGCTTGGTGATGGACGAGGTGGGTTTTACGGCCAGCCGGAAAACGATCTCCTCACCCGTGGAGATGCCGCCCAGGGTGCCGCCCGCCCGGTTGGACATGAAGCCGGCCGCGTTCATGGCATCGTTGTGCGTTGAGCCGGTCATAGCCG
>CAYQRT010000293.1:0-4163 GCA_964419695.1 uncultured Spirochaetaceae bacterium
TCCGAGTCCCGGTGCGAGGTGTAGTAGCGCATTTCAGAAAGCACCGGAACGAGGTTATCCCAGCAGGCGGAGAGGTCGGGCGCGTTGATGAGATCTTCGAGCACGTCCAGCCGGTAATTGATGGTCTCTGAGTCCTGGCAGAGGTGTTTGAACACGTTGCGGATGATGGTTTCGTTCTTCGAGTCCGCGGCGATGAATTTGACCAGCTTGTCCGCGTCCAGGTCCGCGGCGCTAGCCGCCTCCAGGGGCCGGGCGCCCGACTGTTGGCGGCTTTTGGGCCAGAGCAGGCTGAAGGCCATGGTGAGTTTTTCGCCGGTGGTGTCTGTTGCCATGAGTCGATCCTTCCGGTGCGCGGAATGCGTATCACGTACGCTCTACTGCTTCTACTATAGCGTGTCGGTGAGGGTTTTGCCATGCCCTGTAGTACGCCCTGCGGGCGTGTCACCGTATCCTCATTCCACAAAAAAACGGCCGTCCCCTTGAGGGACGACCGCGTAATCCGGCTCAAACAGCGAAACGTTATTGCGTGGCCGACCGCCACCACTCGTGGTAGGTGGTGTTGAGTTCCTTTTCCTCCGGGAAGGGGTAGTAGAGCAGGCGGTTCCGGTCGCCCACGTAGAAGCCGTGGTTGACGGTGCGGTAGAGCTGGTTGTGGGGATGGTAGCGGCTGACCGTCTTGGTCTGCTTGTCCTTCATGGACTTGATTTCGACCAGGCATTTGCGCAGGTTGTCCAATTGGGGGTAGGGCAGGTCGAAGGAACTGCCGCCTTCCGGGTCCTCGGCCAGCCCGCCCAGGCGCAGGTCCACAAAGCAGATCTTGGGCACGTACATCTTGTTTTTTTCGTCCGTGATCAGGGCGGCGAACTTGACCGGGTCCAGCGTGCTGACGATCAATGGATGAACGGGCGCCATCTCCTGGTAGAAGAAGGCCGGATCGCTCAATTGGGGCAGGGTTGACGATTGCGTGAGGGACAGTACCTTGCCGTGCTGGGTGCTCAGGTAGAGGTTTTTCAGGGCATCCAGGGGCAGGCGTTCCAGCACGCGGTAGATTGAGTAGTAGGCCGTCCGTTTGGGTTCGCCCGAGGCGTGCGGGACGCAGCGTTTTTCCACGTCCGACAGGTCGAATACGCCGGTGCATGTCTGCCGGTCCACTTCAAAGTAAAGGGCCTCCTGGCGGCTTTCCCGCTTGGTCGTGCCCACGGACAGGTAGCGGCCGAACTCTACCGGTGGCAGCATGGAGGCGATCAGGGATTCGGGGTACAGTGAGAGGTACAGGTAGATGGACATTGGTTCCTCCTTACGGTTTTTAATCTCTCTCCTCAAATGATAAGTCCGCTTTTCGCCAAAAGTCAATCCACCCCGGTTAAAATTTCTTTACGCCGCTGCGGCGGGACGCGGTTGACATTCGTATCGATCGGAATTACTCATTGATCGTATGGAAAATCGTGACATCGCGGCGGTTCTGGAACGGATCGCCGTGCTCAAGGAACTGGCGGGGGAGAACGTTTTCAAGACGCGTTCGTTTCAGAACGCGGCCCGCATTCTGGAAGGCCTGGCGGAATCGGCGGCCGGCCTGCACCGGGAAGGACGTCTGCGCGAGATCCCCGGCGTGGGGGAGGCCATCGCCCGCGTGATCGGTCAGGTGGTGGACACCGGCACCGGCGAGGAACTCGACCAGCTCTTGAAGGAGATCCCCTCCGGCCTGCTCGATATCCTGGAACTCCAGGGGGTGGGGCCTAAAAAGGCGCGCGCCGTCTGGAAGGAACTGGACGTCACCACCCTGGACGGCCTGGAACGGGCCTGCCGGGAGCACCGGCTGCGGACCCTGGACGGGTTCGGCGCCAAGTCCGAGGAAAAGATTCTGGAAGCCATCGACTCCCGGCGCGCGCATTCCGGTTTCTTTCTCTATAACCAGGCTTTGGCCCTGGCTCGCGCTGTACTATTGACGGTGGAGGAATCCGGTCTCTGTGAGCGGGTGGAGATCGCCGGGTCCCTGCGCCGGGGCAAGGACACGGTCAAGGACGCGGACATCCTGCTCGTCTATTCATCGGAAAAAAGCGTTCCCGCCCTCCGGGAAAAACTCATCTCCCTGGCCGATGTGAAGCCGGGCCAAACGGACGAGCGCGACATCATCGGTCAGGGTGATACCAAGGTTTCCCTCCGTTTCCGCGGTCTGCAGGTCGATTTCCGCCTCATTCCCGCCCGCTCCGCCGCCTGCGCGCTGCAGTATTTTACCGGCTCCAAAGATCACAACACGCAGTTGCGCGGTTTTGCCAAAACACTCGGCTACAAGCTAAACGAATACGAAATAGCGGAAGAAAAGAAATCCCTGCACCCCGCCAGCGAAGAGGAGCTTTACCGCACCCTCGGGTTCGACTGGATCCCGCCCGAACTGCGCGAGGGCGCGGGTGAACTGGAAGCGGCGCAGGCGGGGAAGCTGCCCCGGCTTCTGGAACAACGCGATCTGCGCGGTCTCATCCACTGCCACTCGGTCTACTCCGACGGGGCCCTGACCTTGAGCGAACTGGCGGAGGAATGCCGGGAACGGGGTTATGACTATCTTTGTCTGAGCGACCACTCGCAGAGCGCCCGGTACGCGGGCGGGCTCTTGCCGGAGACGCTTCAAAAGCAGCACGCGGAGATCGAGGCGCTCAACCGCACCTATGCGCCCTTCCGCATCTTTCACGGTGTGGAGTCGGATATCCGCGCGGACGGCAACCTGGATTACCCGCCGGAGATTCTGGAACAATTGGATTTCGTGATCGGCGCCGTCCATTCCAAACTGGGCATGACCAAGGCGGAGGCCACCGCGCGCCTTTTAGCCGCGGTGCGTCAACCCTTCCTGACAATCCTGGCCCATCCCTCGGGACGCCTGCTCCTGGCGCGCGACGGGTATAAGTATGACGGCGACCGGATGATCGAGGCCCTGGCCGAAGAGGGGGTGGTCCTGGAACACAACTGCCATCCGTCCCGCCTGGACCCCGACTGGCGCTTCCTCAAAATGGCGGCCGCGGCCGGGATTACGGTTTCCATCGATCCCGACCTGCACGGGCGGGAAGGGTTTGACCATATCGAGCTGGGGTGCCTGATGGCGCGCAAGGCCTGGCTGGAGCCGGCCCGGATTCTGGGCTGCCGTACAAGAGAGGAGATCGATGAGTACTTCCGCAAAAGAAAAGAAAGGGCCCGGCGAAGAACCGGCCCGCGTGCGTGAGATCCTGAAGCGCCTGAAAAAGGCCTATCCGGACGCCCAACCGCTGCTGCAGTATCGCAACCCGTATGAACTCCTCATCGGGACCATCCTGGCCGCGCAGTGCACGGACGAACGCGTCAACCAGGTGACGCCCGCTCTCTTTGCCAAATGGCCCACGCCCCAGGACATGGTGTGCGCCTCGCCGCAGGAACTGGAAGAGATCATCCGTCCCACGGGGTTCTTTCACAATAAGGCCAAACTCATCCGGGAGGCCTGTTTCACGTTGGCGGAAAAATACGACGGCCGCCTGCCGGATACTATTGAAGAACTGGTGAAACTGAAAGGAGTGGGGCGCAAGACGGCCAATGTCATTGTGGGTCATTGTTACGGAAAGCCGGCGGTGGTGGTGGACACCCATTGCGGGCGGGTCAGCCGGCGGCTGGGCCTGACCCAACATACCGATCCGGTGAAAGTCGAGCGCGACCTGCGCGCCCTGGTGCCGGAAGCGGAGCAAACCGTCTTTTCCGACACCATCAACTGGCACGGGCGCTTCCGCTGCCAGGCGCGTTCCCCGCAGTGCCCGCAATGTGAATTGGAGAATCTCTGTCCGTTTCCGGACAAGACGCCTCCCGGCGGGAGAAAGCGTAAAAAAGGCGGCCCCGGCACCCGTCGGTCCTGATTGACCGGCGACGAGGCTCACGAGGCGGGTTTTTTCTTGCAAATTCTGAATAAAGCACGCTATACTACTAGGAGAAGTCGAATTCATGACCCGGAGTATCAGCTGAATGAGTGCAGGTGGAGTTGAGATACTGCTTGTGGAAGACAATGCCCAGGATGCGGAATTGACCCTGTATGCATTGGAAAAAAACAAACTGGCCAATCGTATCGTCAATGCGCGCGACGGTGCGGAAGCCCTCGAGTACATTTTCGCCACCGGCCGCTATGAGGATCGCCGTCGGGAAGAGATGCCCTG
>CAYQRT010000294.1:0-4156 GCA_964419695.1 uncultured Spirochaetaceae bacterium
GGGCCCCGTGCTGGACCCACGCTTCTCGAGCTTCGTGGGATTATACCCGATCCCGTCCACCCGCACGGAATGGAAGTCATATTCCCCCTTACGCGGACTCGCGTCATCCTCAAACAACAGGTACGCCCCGGTGATGAGGTCCTTTTTTATGTCCCAGTGGACGAAAAACGTGCGTTTTTTTCGCACCGTTTTCGAAATGTAATAATTCAGCACCCTCAATCCCGCTTTCCCGTTTTGGGAGTCATAAAAGAAACAATCTTCAATCCAGTAGTTCTTTCTCCGCTTACCTCCGGTAGTGGGCGAATAGAGTGCCGCTTCCACCAACAGTTCCTTATTCCCAGTAAAAAACCGCTCCAGGGGAACGGCGTCGCGCCGCTTTTCCAATTGGGGGAGAGTGATATACGTGATCACATCGTCAAACCCCCGGCGCGGATCCGGGGTAATGAAAAAAGCCCCGCCGCGGTCTATCGGATTATCCCAACGGGTTCTCCCGTAGGTGTCAGCTTCCACCAGCTGGGCTCCCCTGGCTATTGTAAAAGGATCCTCCCGGGCGGAGACAACAAAAAAAGTGCCCGCCAGAAAAACGGCGAGAACGATCTTTTTCACCAGCCGCATAACCGCCTCCTCGTTCACCGGCGTAGCGGGCCGGCGCGCCGCGGATTACCCTCCCCTATCTAGACCATAGTATTCCCCCGTTCGGATTGCAAGAGAATTACACGGCGCTTGTTCCCGTACCATGACAGCATTATCCGGCAGTTCCCAAGCAATTGTATTGGGTTTGGCATCACATGAAACAGACATTACTTGGCACCCGTCTGAGGCTGCGGTATACTGATTGACCTGATTGCCCGACGAGGCTGCATTAAGTGCCTCGACATATTGGAAGCGTATTGATTGACTGTTATCCCGCCACCACAGGAACCCGTTTCGCCGATATCCGGATTATAAGCGCGTCATCCGGCCCGGTCACCGTGAGGCTGAACCAAGGGAGAGAGTACCGCGCCGCAGATGGTCTGCATCATGATAACTACTTCTTTTTCAAGTGCATTATTCCCGATTGTGAACCGGATTGCCGGTACACGGCACACCTTTATCAGAACGATAAAAAGCAGGCGGAGTTATCTTTCACAACCTTGAAAGAACCCCAAAGTAAAAAAATATGCTCCTTCGGGATCATGCCTGACCTGCATATCAGCAGTCATGCTATCAACAGGGTTGATTCGGGCAAAAGACTGTACGGCAAAGCGCTGGAACTGGCCCGCACCTACACATCGAAAATCGAGAAGGCGGGCGCGGATTTTATCGTTTTTCCAGGTGACACGCTGGACCCGGCGGACCGGGAGGGCATCCGGCTGTTTACGGAACTGAAAAACGCCGGTTCAATACCGTTTTATGCAGTCATCGGCAATCATGAGGGATGGGGCGGCAGCGGGGAGACGTTCAACAGGCTGTTCTGCGGTTCTACCCAAGGCTGGTATGCCTTCACAAAAGGAAACGCCAGATTTATCATGTTGAGCACGCCGGATCAGTCTTCCCTGGAAAGCGGCACGCGGCAGCATACATGGCTGTTGAACGAACTGGAAGCACACGGCAAAGATAAGAACTTGTTTCTCTTTCTTCATTTTTCCTTTGTCCTTCATCCCTGCGTCCAGGGCCGCAAAAACGACGGCATGCAGCGGCTTCATAATCACCGGTCACTCCTCACCCTGTTCCAGCGGTACCCGGGCGTCAAAGCCGTGTTCGCCGGGCATAAAAACGTCCCCAGCCTGGTTGAAGTTGACGGCATTTTACACTTCTTGACTCCGCAGCTTATTCAGGCTCCCTGCGGGTATGACCTGGTCACGCTGTATGAAAACGGCCTTATTAAGAATTCGTATGAAATTGATGAGCAGCACTATGTATGGCAGTCCCGGAGCGCTTTTGGAAACGGCTGGCCCGAACGGTTCGGGACGCCAGAGGCGAGGAACCTGACGCTGTTCTTTACGCGGACGCACGGCCAAAACTCCGGTGAACGGCAGCTGCGACAGTGATCGAAAACAACCGGGCTAAAAAAGCAATGATGCTGCATTTCCCGTTTTCTCGGTCAATTATTGGCTTATTTTTCCTTGTCTAGCCAGGTGATGATCTTCTCAAAGGATTCGGGGCCGATGAGAATGTGTCCTTTCATCGGTTCATGCATATAAAATATGTTTTTAAAGCCCTGGCCGACCAGGCCGCTGTATCGTACATAAGCGCTTTTCCTGTTATAATCATAGTCGCCTTCCACCAATGCGATGGGTAGATGATGTTTGCAATAGAAGAATTCCTGGCCATGCAGTCTCAGAGCCGGACCTGTGTACCCGATGTTGATGAAAAAAGCCCCGTCAAACAGATAAGGGAAGGTATTGACCGCTATCTCCGTCAGCTGCCCTCCCAGGGAATAGCCCCCTAGATACATCCTGTCCTGGTCTATATTGTAATAGCGCAGCATCTGGTACAGAACCGCCAGACAAAAGGGGGTATTGGCCGCCCAGGAGTATTTAGTGATGCCGTTATACGGATCGAAACCCGCCCAGATCAGATTGTGCTTGTCCAGGGTCCGGGTAAACGCGCGGGGAAATCTGCTTGACGATTTGGCGTTGGTCATGGAGATGACGAGCCCGAAAGGCTTCTTCCCGTCATAGCCGGGGGGCACGTATACCCCCACCGGGTAGGCCGAGACTTTATACTTGTCCGATTTCAGCCATGGCGACCACGACTCCACGGTATAGGTAAAGGTCCCCCGTTTGGCGGCGATCCCCCCGGTTTTACGGGGGACGACCAGGGGCTTCCGGAACGTAGCCCCAAATGAACCATTCTTCATTCTGTTTTCCCGGCAGCGGGCGGCAAGTCTGGAGATCACTTGTTCTTTCAGGTTCACCCGCGGGGATAGATACTCAAAGATTTCAACCTGCCCGATCCCGGCGGCGTAGGCAAGTGAATCGTAATCCCAAGGGACCGTTTCCCCAAGCGCCTTGACGAGTTCGAGGTTTTCGGACGATATGGCCGCTCTGTCCAGATTTTTGCCGCGGGGAGTCAGTCCCCGGGACAGGAATTTCAACGCCAGGGGGCGATTGGCGGCGCAGGCCGCCATAAACGGAGTCAATCCGGCCACGTCGGCGAAATTGGGATCGGCGCCGCCGTCCATGAGCACCTGGATGATGTCCCACCGTTCGGCCTGTACCGCCCGGTGCAGGGGGCTTTCACCGTTCCGGTCGGGAATGTTCCAGTTCACTCCCCGGGCGCCGAGAGCCTTCAGGAGAGAAAGATCGCCCTTTTCCACCGCCAGATGCAGCGGCGTGGAGGGGACCAGGCGGGTATCCCTGGCCACCAGCGCGGCGAACTCATGAGCCGGCAAGGCACGGACAGCGGACGGACCTCCCGACAAGACGGCCCGGCAGGCGGCCGAGTCGTTCGACACGGGAAATTCACGGGAGTACATGCGGGCGCCTTTGGCCCTGAGGTAATTCCTGTTCTTGATGGCGGCTTGCTGCGTCGCCAAGCTGAGCGGAGCGTTTCCATCATCTCCTCCCAAATTGTAATCGGCGCCCCGCTTCACAAGTTCCACAAGCAGGGAATGGCACGCGTCGGAAGCCGCGATCCTGCACATGAGCGTGTAGCCGTCGCCGGACCGGGCATTCAAGTCAACCTTGTATTTCTCGAATAGATCAAGCCACTTTCCCAGGTTCCCCGGGGGCTGGTCGGGAATACCCGACAACCCGTGCAGGGGAGTGAGGTGATCTCTTCCCTCCGCGTTGACATCGGCCCTTCTTTCCAGAAGCAGTACGGCAAGGTCGATCCTGTTTTTGGAAGTCACCTCCGACAGAAGCGTAAATTGTTGCTCGTTCCGCAGATCCGGGTCCATACCGGAAGCGATCAAAAGATCAAGCAGACTGGCCGCTTTTCCCCGGGGAGCATCCAGGAGCATCGAAAGCAGCGCTTTATAAGCCGCCCGTCCCTGCCGCTCTCCCGGGCTTTCGCACATCGCAATATACCGCTTGATCTCACCCTTGTCCCCTTTTTCCACGGCCGTGGAAAAAGACCTGACGATGTCATCCGTTGTCGCGATTTTATCGGCTGGATTACCCAATATTCCCGCGTTCGGTTTTTGCCGAGGAGGGGAAGCACAGGAAAAAAG
>CAYQRT010000295.1:0-4145 GCA_964419695.1 uncultured Spirochaetaceae bacterium
CTCGGTGAGCTGCGCGATGCTGTTCCGGCTGAAGACGTCCGTCACGGACCAGAGTGTGATGAAGAGGCCGGCCGTCAGGCAGGAGACCGCCATGGCCAGGGAGAGAACGGGCAGGAGGCGCGGCAATGTTCGTCGGGGCAGTTCCAGAAGGGCGAAGAGAAAACCGGCAATGCCAAAGAAGAAGAAAATGAGTACCGCCAGCACCAGGTGAACGGCGTAGGCCGGGGGAAGGCCTGAGTCGAACGGGAAAAAGATAATACAGAAGTGACTGAGCGTGCCCAGGAAGGCGACGCCGTACGTGCCCCAGCAAAGGCGGGCGTCCGCGCCGCGCAGCCGCAATTGCCGGGATACGTACAGAAAAAACGGAGAGACCAGTACGGGGAAGGAGGCCGTAAACAGGTAGAAAAAGATATGTGCGTTATTCGGCCCCATGCCCAGATCGCTGATATAGCGGGTGATAACGCCGAAGGAGGGGTCCGCCGCCAGATAGAGGATAATCGCGGTGGGCAGGAACACACAGCTGGCGGCGAGTGCGGCCAAGGCGAAGAACGACCCGCTGCAAGCGGAAAAAAACCTGTCGATGCGCGTGGGAGCGGCCATGGATTTTTGTTATTGTAGGGATTTTCCCTGTTTATTCAAGTGGGGGACGTGACGTCGCCGAGGGCGGAACCTTCACTTATCAAAGTGAGGCGCTTTCCGATAATAAAAGCAACGGAGGGTGCTATGACTGTTGCCGCCAACCATAAACCGGACGCGCGCCAGGCCGGCCGGGCTCGGACAACGCTTTGGTTTTCTTTGTTTTATCCCGGCTACTCCGCATACCCCGTTATCCGTCCTTGAGCGTCGAACGTGTATTGAAATACCCTGACGTCGTTCCTGTAACAGGCCAGCTCATTTTTATGACGCTTGATCTCCCATTGTTCGTCATTGTTTTTGGTGACGGCGGTGAGTGCGCCCGCCTCGTCATAGCGGAACGTGTCGACGGAGCCGGCCGTCGTGTGCCGTTCGGTCAATCTACCGTCGGTGTACGCGAGGCGCGTTTTCCGTCCGGCCCGCTGCCCCGTAACGGCGGTCAAATAACCGTAGGAAGCGTAGGAAAATGTCCATGTTTCACCGGGACGGGTGATTTTCATCAAGCGCTCCGCGTCGTAGATGAAGGACATAGTTGATTTTCCCGCCGTGACGCCGGTCAATGATCCGTTCTTGAAGGACAGATCCAGGGCATACAGTCCGCGGAATGATGTTTTCACCGGTTGGCCCTTTTTGTCATACCGGCAGGTGATATTCATTTTCCCGCCGCCCGGTGTTTTGGAAGCGTGAACCGCCTCCAGCGGGCGTCCGGCGTCGTCATAGGTTTCCCGGCTGACCGTGTCGGCGGTCTCCGTCGCCACCGTCCAGCCCCGGGATGTACGGCCGTATTTCCGGTCAAGCAGAGCGGATTTGCCTTCCTGGATCTGCCGCAGCCGGCCCAGTTCGTCGTACAGCACGGCGCGCACGGCGCCGTTCCCGTCCGTGTACTTGACGTAGCGTCCGGCGTTACCGTATTCAAGTCGCGAACGCGAACCGTCGGGAGCGGTATACTCAATGGAGGCGACATTGTTGTCTTTGTCATAAGCGTAACGTTCAGTGCCGCCGTTCGCTTCTGTCCGCTGCGCCAGCCGGCCGTTGGGGAAATAGGTGTCCTTGACGCCGTTTACGCTCACGTCCGTGTTCCCGTCGGAGGAGGTGATGACGCGGGTGACGGATCGTCCGTCCGCCCCGGCTGTCTTGAGCAAACGACCCCGGGAGTCGTAGGAGAAGGAGGCGGTCTTGCGTCCGTTCCGCGTGACCGCGCTTACCAGGTGCGCAGTGTCATACGCGTAGACCCAGATATCGCCGCCGCCGTTCACGGTGAGAAGGTCGCCGTGTTCGTCGTACCCGTACCGGTAGGTTCTTTTACCGCTCTGCGCTGTGACCACGCGGCCGGCCGCGTCGTATTCCAAGGTGACGGCGTAGACCGCTTTCCCGTCCACCGTCAGGGTCGCCCCCGTACAGCGTCCCCGGTCGTCCCAGCCGTACATGACGCGCGCATCATCGGACAGCCGCCGTTCATTGAGCCGTCCCGCCGGATCGAATGTTTCAGCCTGCCCTCCCGCAAATTCCACCATGTAGGCGTTGTGTTTTTCATCCGAATAGAGGGCTTTGACGGCGCAGGCTCGCTCGGGATAGAAGGCGATCCGCCGGCTTTGGTCGTCCACCAGGTAGCGGTTGAAGCGGATGTCGTTGCCGCCGAAGAGCGTCAGGTAACGGAAGCGGCGGATCGGCACCGCCGTCTTGCCGACGGTTGCGTATTCGACCTTGTCGCTCTGGGGATTGGTGACGATGAGCCGGGGCAGGTCGAGAAACCAGCACGAACCGAAGTCTCCGTCACGATCATGGAATGAACAGTACGCCCGGCTCAAGAGACCCAATTCCGAACCCCGCAGGATGTTGGCGCCGGGGGCGCGCGTCTGGGAGGTGGGGAGGGTTATCGCCGTTCTGGACGCGCCCGCGGGATCGGTGAACGATACGGACGCCTGTTTTTCAAGCGGGCGTACGGCGGCCAGGGCGGCCGACACGGTTTTGGAAACGGTGCCGTCGTCCTTGACGTAGCGGTTTTCCACCTTGAGGTCGGTACCCCCGATGAAGAAGGCGCTGACCGTGGTGACCGTCTTGCCGTCGCTCAGGTTCACGGTTTCGGTCATTGAAATGGAAGGCGTTTTTTCCGGCGTTTTCTCGAAGCGGTCGTACGGTTTCAGCCAGTCCAGGTTGAAGGCCGCGTTTTTTTTCTTGATCCAGGCGGCCAGGGCCGTCATGTTGGCGCAGTTTTTCAGTTCATTGAATACGGGAAATTGCGCGGCGTACCGGTCGTAGTAGCGGGTGAAGTGATTGGCGAAATACTCGGCGCACTCGTCCTTGACACCGTCCGCCGACACCAGTTTGCCCTTCACCCAGCGCATGGTTTCCGTTTTCACCCGGATGCGGGTCTCGGGAAACAGGATCGAATTGCCGTCCGGCGAGACCTGCACGATGACCTTCTCGGGAACCAGCCAGAAGCGCGACCAGAGATTGGGGTCGCGGTTTTTTCCCAGGTTGGAAAACGCCAGTTCCACCATGGTATGGTAGCCGTTCACGTCGACACTGACGGGTTGGCCCGTCAGACTGTCCTTGCCCAGACTGAGCGATTTCATCATCCGGTCGGCCTCGAAGAGCGTCCGGCCGAAGGCGGTGTTCTCCACCCCGCCCAGAAAGCGCACCAGCATCTCCTTGCCCATGGGGTCGGCGGGATCGGGATCGATGCTTACGCCCGGCTCGCTGCCCGCGGTGCCGAATACCGCCCGGAACGCTACCGCCAGGTCTTCGATGCGCAGGGCGGGCAGGGCCTGTCCCTTCCTGTCTCCGCCGATGAGCACGAGCCGGCCGGTGACCGGATCATAGGCCGCGCCTTCCAAGCCGTAGAGGTCGCCGGTCACCTCCGCCGCCCGGGAAAGGTAGACGCCGCCCACGGTGGGCGGCGGCAGGTCTGAGTCGGACCCGCCCGTACCGCCGCCGGGGCCGGAGGAGGAAAACCCGTCGTCGGAGGTGAACAGGATGCCGTTGTCCTCCACGCCGTTCATGGACCGGCTCAGGTTCTCCGCCGAGGTGTAGGAGGCGTTGAGCAGTACGTCGGTCAGGGTGCTCATGCCGTAGGACGGCAACGGGTTGTTGGAAAGCGTAACGAGCGCGTTCATGATCCGGTCATACTGCACGTCCGCGGCATCGTTCCCCTGCAGCCGGTAGGCGTCCGAGGCGAGCGACCGGGAAAGAGATTTGTAGTCGGTGCCGAAATAGGAAAGTGAATTATTGTAATTGTTGCCATTTGATGTTTGAGAAAATATGTTGTTAATTCCAGTTGAAAATGATGATGAAAAATCACTTATTGTGTTTACAAACGATAAGGTGATAGGATCATTTTTAATGATGTTAAATTCGTCCCTTATGTGTTCAAGGGTTTTGAATTCGTTTAATGCGCTCGTAACAATTGGAGTGGAATTTATTATTGTAGTTTTCATTGTATCTTGAAAGGTATGAGGAAATAAATCGCTAGCGGTTTTTGGTAAATCATAGAAAGCTGAAATGCCTGCCGA
>CAYQRT010000296.1:0-4136 GCA_964419695.1 uncultured Spirochaetaceae bacterium
TGGAAATTGATGTAAATGATGAATATACATGGATCATCGCTGAGATAAATCAATCCATTATGGATGACTATTTTGGAGATAACTGGGAACAAGTGTTTGGACTTCCTCAAGATCCCCAAACTTTTGATAAAACTAAGATTAAAATTAATTCCATCTATGATAACAACTCTCATTGGGAAATTAACTATTCCCTCTGGGATTGGGTAAACTATGAAACTACATTTGGAGCAGATCCTATTCAATCCACTAATTATTCCTTTAGACAAGATGCTTTTAATTACACCGATTGCCAATATCTCCCCGACAGAATTCCTAAGTTTTTGCCTGATCCCGCAGATGTATATCTTTATTACGCGAACTTAAACGAAAGTTTTTATAATCCATATCACCCCTACAGACCAGATGATGAATATCTTATTCAATTCTTAACCTACGATATAGGTGTTGAAGGATCCAAATCAAATATTGAATTATACGGATATGCAGAATATAATACCAAGGGAATCCTTACGACACTGCGATTTGAATTTGAGGTAGAATATGGTGAAGATGATTGGGAAGATTTCACAGGTCTGCATCTTCTCTTTATCAACGAAAGTTCGAAACAAGATTATGTGGGTATAAATCAAGGTGAAATCTATGAGTATGGATTATTTACTTGCGAAAAAAATGCTCCTGGAGGGACATTTAATTCTGAAGGTATGCCGAAACGGCAAAAAATTGAAATTCTTTATGTTGACGGAGGCGATACTACTTTAAATCGAACTACTGTGTTACTTGGGGTTCAGAATTTAGAGCAAAATAATGTCTGGACGGAGCAATCTATAAATCCTTACTATATCTATAACACAACACTGTTCTTGTTTCCTCTTCTTGGAGGGCTTATACAATCTAACATGAACTGGACTAAAGTTGTTGATGAGATCTATGATATTGCACCCCCTCCAGAGTATCTTACTGTCAGCGCTCTGTCTGATGGCCTCAGAATCTTTGAATATGATGAAGAAGAAGATATTACATTAGAGATAGAAAAACGATTTCTAATAAATGGAATGATCAATATTCAATCCTTAAAATACAATGGTAAAGAATACTATACTATGCGATTAAATGATTTCAACTATGTCATTGAAGGATGCGATGACACGAACGGGAATGACGATGATGATAGCAACGATGATGACGATTCTAATGAAATCACAATACCCGGATATGAATTCATTATCTTGATGACTGTAATCGCCACGATCATAGTCATTCATAAGAAGATAAAAGATCTAATATTGAAATTCTAATCTTTTTTTATACCTTTTTTTTATTCATACACGTTTAAGTGACCAGTGCAGAGTTCCGTTCTTAAATTTGTTGTCATATCACATTTTCAACACCATTTTTATCATGTTCAAATAATTTCAGACCTGTTCCTTTAAGAGATAATCCTAATCGCTCGTCTAACAACGAATCGATCTTTCATCTATGAAATATCGAGGAGCTACCCCTAATTTTGACACTATTTCTATGGCTAATTGTCTCTCGCATCGTTCCAGCTCGTAGCACTCCTCCTTCAATGAATTAGCAATGATCGGAAGAACCTCAACCATGCTCCGTTCATTAAACAACCTCTGAAGCACATTCAGTTTGCGCTTGCGATTCTTTTCAAGCTGTTCCAAGTGTTCCAACTCAAACACCTCCTCAAAAGGACGCTGCTGAGTCAAGACTTGATAGATATAAGAGACAAGCTTACGAGCACCTGCTGTAACTGCTGTAAAGTAATGTTTGTGCTTGTGATTATATAATCGATTAATGAAAGCACCAATAGGCTCGTCAGACTCGTCATAGTGCCCATAGCAATTCTTTGCGCTAATCCAGACGGCTCTACGGAGCCATTTATTTCCCCCCTTGTAAATGGATCCTGTTTTTCGCTTTCTGTGCCCTGATTGGTTAACCCGAGGTGCTAAACCTGACCATTTCACAAGAGATTTGGAGCGCCAGAAGTATCGAATATCTACTATCTCTACTAATATAGTCAACGCTGTATTAATGCCCACGTTAGGAAGTGTGAGCAACAACTCGAGGTTTTTCTTAAAACGCTCATCATTAGCAGCAAATTCAACAATTTTTAAGCGTAAATGAGCAGCCATTCGCTCACATCTCATGTAATCTTCGAGTAATTGTCCGAAGCGAATTCTATAATTTGAGCTGATGTCCATATTAGCAAGGAAACAGGTAAGATCTGCGGCTCGTTTTAGCAATTTACACTCATCTCTTATTTGTTTTGGTCCTTGTGAATACTCTTCTACCAATACTTTAAGAATAGCTTTTCGATCTTTCATTTCTAAGGTACGAGACAAGATCCGCTGACCACGATTTGAGGTGTGGAGCATTTTTATCCATTTTTCAGCATCAAACATCTCATACATGCCATTAAGACGATTTGCTGCTTTCGTACCCTCTTGTATTTTCTTGATGGCGTCTCGATTCAGCTTGCGCATGGAATACTGTTCCGGTGTACATAATACAGAAGGCTTAAGGCGACCATCTCGAAAAGCAATAGCAATTCGTCTTGCATCTTCAGGATCAGTTTTTACCCCTTGAATAGCTTTAGTCTGAAGGGGGTTTGCCAGCAATATATTGATGCCTCCTTCTGTCAGCTTCCAAAATGCTTTTAACCAATATTCTGCCGTAGATTCTAAGGCAGCATGTTCGACATCGTGAAACTTAAAATAATTGATGAGGTCTTCTATGCCTTCCTTTCTATTCTGAAACACGCGCTCATCCTTAATACCCGCAGAAGTAGCCACAGCTGCAAAGATCGTGTCTTTATGTATATCCATCCCTCCTACAGGTAGATCTATTCTTTTGCCCTTCCCCGGTTTAACCCGTTTCTTTTCTGCTTTTTGAGGCGGGTAAACCTCCGCTTCTTGAGGCATGGAAATGTTCAAGTCCTCTAGATCGCCATAGGTGGCAATACCTTCAAGTGCAGAAGCTTTAGCGGCTTTTCTAGCCAGTTTAGATCGGCCGGGAACTTTTTTAAGTCTTAAAAGCTTACTTAATTCAGCTGACTTGAGCAATTCAAGCTCAGCTTTGGTTAATAACCTGCCCTGGGGGAATGCCTGCTTAGGCATGTTAGGGAGGTTATAACCATCATTATTACTTTCTCTGTTAGTTTGTTCTTTATTTCTTTTATTCATGTGAATCACCTTTACGTGTTCTTCTATAAACTATATTTTTAACCTATTTCCTCTCGCCTCTCTTGCGAGGTGCGTACTAATAGGTAAATGTAATTACAGCATTCTTGAGCGAAAGCCTCGGTTTTATACACGGGAGTTACCCAAGAGGATTGGCCGACAGCTCAAGAGATCTTGTTTATTTTTCGAGTACCGGATAGATCGGGTCATAAAGAGATCAGATATCATGCTGTGTAGTTAAATTCGTTAATAAAAAAAAGCTTATGGGTGGATGGCTGACTTGTCAGCTGAAAGTTTATTTTATTTATTATTTATTTTTAGCACCAATTCGGCAACTCTTTTGCCTAAATCTGATGCTAACAACGCTCCTAGCTCGTCAGTCTCATCTTTTCCTATAAATTCTTTAAGACCATATTTTTGGAGACTCGTAATAGGAACATTTCCTTCGATTACTGGACTACCTTTTGCATTAGCAACTACAATCATTCCTTGGATTAAAGCGAAATTGATAAGATTCGAAATCGGACCCTCTCCACTATTTCGTAAGCCTGTTGAGGCCATGGGTGCAAAGATGGTGTCTTTCAATAGGTAATTTTTCATTTTCCAAGGTCTTGAACGGTCAAATAAAGCCTTTATTTGAGCACAAACTGAACCAAAGTAATTAGGAGCAGCAATAATTAAACCATTTGAGCCGATGAGTAAATCCTCCATTTTCTTCATATCGTCCTTTTCAGATAAGGGGCATTCATTAGGGGGTCTTAAACAAGCATCGCACCCATTACAAGGAGTAATATTAAAATCAGCTATTTGAATCTTGTTGATTTCAATATCCTCAGAAACAGCCTTTATTCCCTCAATTGCTTTATCAATTAAAAAGTTACTATTCCGATTTTTTCGAGGGCTTCCGTTAATTAATGTTATTTTAAGACTCATGATTACTAATAAGTA
>CAYQRT010000297.1:0-4053 GCA_964419695.1 uncultured Spirochaetaceae bacterium
GCCGCCTTCATGCGTGAGCTCAACTTCGAGCTCTGGAAACTCGGTATTTCGGCCAAGACCCAGCATAACGAAGTGGCCCCCAACCAGTTTGAGATCGCCCCGATTTTCGACATCGCCAACGTGGCGGCGGACCGCAACCACCTGGTCATGGAGACCATGCAGAAGGTGGCCGGACGGCACAAGCTCGTCGCATTATTGCATGAAAAACCTTTCGCCGGCGTGAACGGCTCCGGCAAGCACAACAACTGGTCGCTTTCCACGGACGACGGCATCAACCTGCTCGATCCGGGCAAAAATCCGAGCGAAAACGCATCCTTTCTCCTCTTCCTTTCCGCCGTGCTCAAGGCGGTCGATTCTTACGCCGGCCTGCTGCGTGTTTCCACCGCCAACACCGGCAATGACCACCGCCTGGGAGCCAACGAGGCGCCGCCGGCCATCATCTCGATCTTTCTGGGCGAACAGCTTGAGCAGATTCTTAAAAGTCTGGCCGAGGGCCAACCGGTCAAGAACGAACAGGGCCAGCGGCTCGAATTGGGCGTGAGCGCCCTGCCCACGCTGCCCAAGGACCTGACCGATCGCAACCGCACCTCGCCCTTCGCCTTCACCGGCTCCAAGTTTGAATTTCGCATGGTGGCCTCGGCCCAGTCCATCGCCGAGCCCAACACCATGCTCAATGCCATTGTGGCCGAAACCTTGAGCGAGATCGCCGATCTGCTGGAGAAATCCAAGGACCCCAACAAGACCATTCAGGAAATCGTCGTTTCCATCTACACCAAGCACAAGCGCGTCATCTTCAACGGCAACAACTATACCGCAGATTGGCCCCAGGAGGCCGAAAAACGCGGCTTGCCCAACCTGCGCTCGTGCGTGGAAGCCCTACCCGAACTTCTCAAGAAGGAGCACGTGGCGCTGCTGGAGAAACACAAGGTCTATACCCACACCGAACTCGAATCGCGCTTTGAGGTGGGCATGGAACGCTACGCCAAGGACATCAACATCGAGGCCCAGCTCATGCTCAGCATGACTTCGCGGGACGTTCTTCCCGCCTGCCTCGAATACTCCCGCGAAATCGCCGCCACCATCGCCGGCATCAAGCAGTCGGCGGGCAAAGCGTCCACCGCCGGGCTGGAAGCCCTGGCGGCCGAAGTGGCCGGTCTGATCGACACGCTCATGCAGCGCCAGACCGTCCTGGACAAGGAAGTGACCGCGGCGCAGAAACAGTCCGACGCCGCCGGGCAGGCCAAGGCCTTCCACGACAAGGTCTTCACCGCCATGCTCTCCCTGCGGGAGACCGCGGACAATCTGGAGCGCCTGGTGTCCAAGAAGCACTGGCCGTTTCCCACGTATGAAGACCTGCTTTTCAGACTGTAGTAGACTCACGTTGTTCATTTGCCCGCCGGAACGTGTGTTCCGGCGGGTTTTTTTTTGACGGACCCGGTCCGGAGCGGAGCGCGGGGACGAATTTTCTGATGTAAACTTTACTTTACATATAATTTTCCTTATATTTGACGTGAGATGTGATAGCCGGGCGGAATCTTCCGCAAACAGACTCCGTTATCCGGTTCCCTTTATAAGGATTGGAGGATGATATGACAACGATACAATCGAAGAAAAGGCCGACGGTCACCGGATACCTGGCGCCCGTCTTTCTTTTTCTGTTCACCTTGATCACAGTCCAGTGCGCTTCCGCGGACAAGCCTTTTCCCAACCCGCCTGTGGAAAAGCCGGCGGCGTACAGCGGGCAGGCGACCGCGGTATTGGCCGGCGGCTGTTTCTGGGGCATGGAGGGCGTTTTTGAGCGCCTCCAAGGCGTGACCGACGTGGTCTCCGGCTATTCGGGCGGGGAAGCCGGCACGGCCACCTACATGCAGGTTTCCTCGGGTAAAACCGGACACGCGGAATCGATCCGTATCCAGTACGATCCCTCCCGGATCACCTACGGTACGATCCTGAAGGTGTATTTTGACGTGGCGCATAATCCCACGCAACTCAATCTGCAGGGACCGGACCACGGTACGCAGTACCGCTCCGCCATATTCTACACCAATGAGGAACAGAAAAAGATAGCGGAAGCGTATATCCGGACCATTGATCAGGCCCGCGTGTACCCGAGAAAGATCGTCACCCAGGTGACGCCTTTCCGGGACTTTTATCCGGCCGAGGAATATCACCAGGATTTCATGCGGCACAATCCGACCTATCCGTACATCGTCTACTGGGACGCGCCCAAGGTCAAACACCTGGAACAGGCCTATCCGGATTTGGTCAAAGCGCAGTAAGCAAAGCGGTGCGGGCGCGTTTGTTTCTATTCTGTTGTTGATTGGCGGATTAATATTGTCGATTCACCCTTCCGCGACCGGCTTTGGGGGAGTATACCGAAGAAAAGACATCGGTGCAGGGAGGTGATATGCGCAAGCGAATCGTAGTTCTGTTTTTAGTCCTTGTAGTAATCGCTCTGACGGCGGCGTACGCGGATGACAAAGTAAAGGTCGAATCATTCGAGTATCCCGACGTCCGGATGAAAGCCGACGTGTTTGCGCCGACTCATCCTAAAGGGAAATTGCCCGTGGCGTTTTTTGCCCACAACGGGGGCGGAAAGAAAGAGGATTGGGGCACGTTTCCCCGGGACCTGGCCGGCATGGGCTGGCTGGTCGTGTCCATCGGCTGGGTGAACATGGGAGGCACGGCGGACGTGACCAAGGCGATCGATACGGTCCTGGATGAATACGGCGGCGTTATCGATACCAAACGGGTCGCCCTGGTCGGCGGCTGCCACGGCGCGGCCAAATTCCTGAACGTGCTCGGCGACGAGGCGATGATGAAAAAGATGACCGTCAAGACCGTGGTGGCCATTTCGGTTTCCGAAGCCGACTCGTCCATGCTCAAGGCGGCCGCCCGAGTGCCCGTGCCCATGCTGGTCATGTATTCCACCCAGGATCCCTACGGATATACCAACATCAACAAGAAGTTTGCGGAGCTCATCCGGGAACCGAAAAAAGTGCTGGCCCTGGAAAAGGCGCCGCACGGCAATGAGATGCTCATGAACAAAGATACCAAGGCCAACGTCACCCGGGAGATTGTCGGGTGGTTGAAGAA
Source organism: uncultured Spirochaetaceae bacterium (assembly GCA_964419695.1). Classification (GTDB taxonomy): domain Bacteria; phylum Spirochaetota; class Spirochaetia; order SZUA-6; family RPPD01; genus JAFGSW01. The sequence goes on from CAYQRT010000297.1 coordinate 3,097, forward strand.
ATACGTTTTGTAGCGTTCGAGATATAGATTCCCGTTCTGATAGACAAAAGAAGGCCCTGTTTTCAACAGGAAAACAGGGCCTTGCTTATGCCAAGTAAAAATGATTTAGTTGCCGTCCCAGCCGGCCAGGCGGCACCAGAGCCACCAGGCGGCGTAGGCTTTCATGTTGGCGTTGAGTGCCATACTGTGGGCGGAACCGCAGTTATACCACTCAGTGTTTTGCGTGTGAGAGGTTTGCCATTCCCGAGCCCAACTGCGGTCCCCGCCTAGGGGATCAGGCGTCGTGGGATCGGCCTCATTGACGTCGGGGGTTGATGGATCGTCTTGTACTGTCTCAACATCCTCATCCCCGTCCCCGTCATAGCAGCAGGCGTCAGTGGCGTGAAGTGCGTTATAATTGGTCAGTCCGTCCGGATCATACGATTCAATATCCGCAAAATCGAAAAGCCAGCGATCGCCGACCGCACAGAATTGACGGATTTGCTGATTGCGCAGGTGCAGTGTGCCTGTGAGTCCCGTCCCGTTCAGGTGACACGTCATGTAGACAAAGGTGATGTCCGGGTAATCGGCCTCCAGGAGGGCCATGGGGTCAAGGTAGGCTTCTTCCATATACTCTTCGCTATACCCGGCGGCCTGACCGCACCAGGACCAGATGATGACGTTCACTTCATAATTGGCCGGGTTGTCAAGATAGGCGCGGGTTTCTTCAATCCAATCGGGATAATATCCACAATCATGGTCCAGGTCGCCTGAGCCATACCCGTCGCCTTCGCGCAGGTCCAGGGCCCCGCCCGTGCCCCCGCGGTTCCAGGCAAAGAGATTGGTCATGCCCGTATAAGCGCCGCCGCATCCCGCACCGTAGGCGAAGGCCGTCAGGCCGCTCATGCCGTCGGCCAGCTGGCTGCCGTGGGAGGTGTGGCCGTACCCGATGTGCAGGCTGGCTTTGGCGGCGTTGAT
>CAYQRT010000298.1:0-4033 GCA_964419695.1 uncultured Spirochaetaceae bacterium
AACAATACATTGATTTTCACGAATGATTCGCCGGGGAGGATGGAAGGGGCGGCTATGCCCGGTCACGGCCGTACACAAGCCCACGTCCGGAGGATAAAAAAACCGCCGGCGCCTGAGCGGCACCGACGGGTGGTAGGGAGGCACGGTATCATGCGGCCGGAGGATAGCCCCGGCGGCGTGAACATGTTACTTGGCTTTGGGCACGATCGTCCACATGGCGTTCTTCTTGGAAGCCGGATCCACACCCTGGTGTTTGAAGAGTTCAGACAGGGTCAGGAACGTATAGCCCCGTTTTTTCAACTCCGGGATGATGATGTCGAGGGCTTCGGGCGTGGGATGGGGATCGGGCTGCACGTCGTGCAGCAGAATGACGGCCCCGTCCTTGACGCCCGACAGGACGAATTTGGCGCGCTGTTCGGCGGTGGTCTTCTGGTCCCAGTCATAGCCCACTATGCCGGACATGAACGGCAGGTTCACGGTCGCGTACATTATCTTGCTGGTGGAAAGATTGGGCGCCCGGAAGAACTTGGGTATCACGCCCGCGAATTTTTCGATGGCGGCCGTGGTCTTGTCGACCGATTCCTTGATCTGCTGTTCGCTGGCGCTGCCCAGGTCGGAGTAACTCCAGGTATGGTTGCCCAGTTCGCACCCCAGGGCCAGCGCTCGTTTCATCACCGGCGCGGTACCGGCATTAATGTTTGATCCTACCAGAAAAAACGTGGCGGGTACGTCGTACTTCTCCAGCTTGTCCAGTACTTTCGGAGTCTTGACCGCGTTCGGCCCGTCATCGAAAGTCAAGGCGCACACCTTGGGTACATCCGGATCCATGGCCGGAGCGAGTTTCGCCGGTTCCTGGGTCACGTCCTTTTTTGCGGGAGCGGCCTGGGGCGGGGTGCCGCAAGCGGCGAACAGCAAAGCCGGTACTGCCAGCATGAGCCAAAATTTATTCATATGCTCCTCCTGAAGTTGATCGTTTCACTCCTTTTACGTCGACTTTTATTGATGGATGCGGGGTATGGAGTCATGATAAAGCATACTATTCCGAAAGGCAACCCGGCCAGGCGCTCGCGCCGCTGACATATAGTTTTCTCCCACTCCGGCGGCGCGCGCTTACGGAACCGGTATATCGCCCCGGCGGCGACCCGGACGACCGCATTGACAGTACCCGTGACGTCGGATAGCATGCGCACGAACGGAATATGCCCATGCCTGATGCATTGATTGACATCGGCGTCAATCTCCTCCACAAGTCATTCACTCAAGACCGTGACGCGGTGATCGATCGCGCCCGCCGGGCCGGTGTGGCCGCCATGATCATCACCGGCACGTCGGAACCATCCAGCCGGGAGGCCGTCCGCTTGGCGGAACACCACCCCGGATGGATCTACGCCACGGCCGGCGTTCATCCTCATGTCGCCGTACACTTCGACCCCGACACCCTGCGGGCGCTTGAGGAACTCACCGCACGGCACGAGGTGGTGGCCGTGGGCGAATGCGGCCTGGATTTCAACCGGAATTTCTCCCCCCGCCCGGCTCAGGAACGCGTTTTTGAGGCGCAGATCGAACTAGCCTGTCGGACCGGGCGGCCGCTTTTCCTGCATGAGCGCGAGGCTCACGGAAGGTTTCTGGAAATCATCAAGGCCTACCGGCCTCGGTTGGGCAACGCCGTCGTCCATTGCTTTACCGGTTCCGCAGAGGAAGCCTCCCGGTACCTGGACCTGGGCCTGCATTTCGGCATCACCGGTTGGATCTGCGACGAGCGGCGCGGATTGCACCTGCGGGAGGTGGTGCGCGGGATACCCCTGGATCGCCTTATGCTCGAAACCGACGCACCCTTCCTGGTGCCCCGCACACTCCCCGGCCGACCCCAACGCAACGAACCCGCCTTCCTTCCCGAAGTATTGCGCGTGGTCGCCCAGGCCCTGGGGAAGCCGGCGGCGGAGGTGGCGGCCGCCACGACGCGCACCGCGCGGGAGTTTTTCGGCCTGCATTGATTCACCTTCTTCTTTTCTTTTTTCGCCGTCTGTCTGAATCTAGGCGTACCTGAAATCTCCACATTACACACTCGACTCTCCTTGACAGGAATTCGTATAGTAAGGAGAATATATCCGGAATGCCGCCCTGGTGGCGGCCTTTTTATTTTCGACACCCGAGGAGACAATGCGATGAGAAAATTCGCCTGTATCGTCATTGCCGTCACCGTGCTGCTTCCGGCCTGCATCACAACGGGCGGTTCGGCGACTGCGGAGCCTACCGTGATTACGCTTGAATCGAAAGACGCCCAGCTGGTTACCCAGGACCAACTGGTCTACAACGAAGGCGCGAACTGCGTGGCCTGGTGGGAGAAAACCACGGACGAAATCAAATGGGACCTGCCAGTGCAGTCAGCGGGCGTATATGATGTAGTGGCGTCGGTCGCTTGCGATCCGCAATTTCCCGGATCCACGGTGGGTGTAACGGTCAATGGCAAAACACTCACATTCAAGGTGACCGATACCGGCGGCTGGTCGTCCTATACCAACGTCAGTGCCGGCAAGATCACCCTGGAGCCGGGCACCTATCCCGTTCTCGTCAAGGCCATCGAGGTACCGGACCGGTTCGTGGCCAATTTACGCACGCTTAAATTCATTAAATAGAGGTTTATTTCCCAGAACAAAACAAAAGGGGCGGACCGGTTATGACGACCGGTCGTTCGGTGTTACCGGTCCGTGCCGCAGCCCCGGCAGCTCCACACGGAAGCGGGATTGGACTGGGCGCATGTGGCGCATACCCAGACCGCGGGCGTCTCACCGGCCGCCTGCGGACCCAGCTGCACGTACTTCTTCAGCATCACCTCGAAACGGCTGAAACCATTCAGTTGCCTTTCATTGATCTCGATAAACCGACGGTCCAGGATGATCCGGATCGATTCCGATTCGGCCACCTTGATGCCCTCGATCCGCGTCCGGTTGGTCACGGAAACCAGATTCCTGACGTCGGTCAGCCGGATTTCGGTCGTGTTCGCGGCGCGCGTAACGATCAGGGTCTCCGGCGAAAGCGTCACCGAGACGATCGCGAACCGCAGCGTCCAGAAGGAGAGAAAACCCAGGAACGCCGCCATCACCGCGGAAAAAATGAGCATGATGGTACGGCCGACCTCGCTGATCTCAAAGAACAGCGTCCGGTATTCGTCGTACATTGTTTTTTCCGCCAGGAGGAGCAGCAGGAAAAAGAGAAGTGCGACAATGGCCACCAGGGCCATAATGACGGCCGCTTTGGTGACGGATCTTCCGGTGAAGGTGGTCTGGTCCATGCTCATGCCTCCTTGACATCGGCCGGTGTTCCGTCCGAATCAAACCCCATCATAATGCAAAAGGCTTTCATAGAACAAGGCTTGGCCCCCGTGACCGTCAGCCAACCCCCGGGGTTTGTTGTCAATGCACCGCCGATACTATACAATATCCCTGAGTGAACGTATGAGAAAAATCGTCGTGCTGCTGCTTTTTTCTATTATATTTTCCTGCACCGGTAGCCGGACTCCCGCCCCAGGAGGTACCGCCGTGAACCCGCCTTTCCCCGTTATTTACTCCCCCGAGTACAACATAGCGCTGGGGGGAATCGAACAATACCATCCCTTCGACACCGCCAAATACGCCAAGGTGCACGACTACCTGGTGGAAAACCATCTGCTGAGGCCGGAGGATTTCACGATTCCGGAACCGGTGACGGATGATCAATTGCTCCTGGTGCATACCCGCGCCTACCTGGACTCCCTGGCCGACCCCCGCGCAGCCGCCCGCATTGCGGAGGTGAACGAGGTAGCCTACTTCCCGGTGGGCATGATCGAGGCCGGCCTCTACCGGCCCATGTATTATGCGGTGGGCGGCACCATCCTGGGCGCGCGCCTGGCCCTGGAGCGGGGCATGGCCGTCAATCTTTCCGGCGGCTTCCACCACGCCAAAGCCGATTCCGGCGGGGGGTTCTGTTATTTTTCGGACATTGCGGTGGCGATCACCCTGTTGTGGCAAGAGCACCCGGACCTGAAGGTCCTGAT
>CAYQRT010000299.1:0-4025 GCA_964419695.1 uncultured Spirochaetaceae bacterium
CATGGGAGGGGACAAATGGCCGAACAACTCATCCTAAAGAATCTTCCATTTATAAAAATTCTGCCTACGTGGGCGCAGGAACTTTCCTACAAATACTGTTCACAAACCGCCAACCTCTACGTCGTACACGGCAACATCCGCGATTTTTTGCCGCATAAAATGAAGGAAAACATCTTCAATTTCGTGAAGATCCAGGACTACATCGCGGACGTACTTTTCGGGAACCGGGACATCATCGTCTTCTTCGACCGCTCCTCGGGCGTGAGTTTCTGCACCAAGGAAATGGAGCAGGATTACCTCCGCGTCATGCGCTCGCGCAACAGCGGAGCGAGTGAAGAGGACCTGCTTTCCATTGACCCCGACAAGTCTTTCAAATACCTGGAGCATTATTTTCACGCCTCCATTCCTTCCAACAAACGCATTGTACTCATCATCGACTATGCGGAGACCCTTATCCCCAACACCGACCTTTCACGCTATTCGGAGGAGGAGCGCTTCTGCCTGGTCACCCTCAACCGCTGGGCCAACGATCCCATCTTCACCCAGGGCGACGTGTCCATCATCCTCCTGACCGAGAACCTGGCCGATCTCACCCTGCGCGTCGTACGTTCGCCGTCCACCATCAAGGTGACCATCCCCATCCCGGACGAGAAGGTACGGGAGAGTTTTCTGAACTTCCTGGACACCAAGGAGAAGATTCTTCTGGAGCAGGGACTGTCCACGGCCGAGGTGGCCAAGATCACCGGGGGCCTGAACCTCATCAACCTGAACCAGCTGGTGGCCGAATCGTTCCAGGAGGGGAGAACGATCAGCCTGGAATATCTCCGCAAAAGGAAAAAAGAGATCATTGAGGCGGAGGCCGTGGGGCTCCTGGAGTTCATCGAGTGCGAGCACGACCTCTCCATGGTCTCCGGCCATGACTTCGTCAAGAAACGCTTCAAGAACGCCACCAAGGCCATCAAGCAGGGGCGGCTGGACGTGCTCCCCATGGGCTACCTGATTTCCGGGCCCGTGGGCACGGGCAAATCTTTCATGGTCACGGCCTTTGCGGGCGAGATCGGCATTCCCATTGTCAAGTTCCGCAACTTCCGCTCCAAGTGGCAAGGGGTCACCGAGGCCAACCTGGAGAAGATCCTCAATATCTGCCAGGCCATGGCGCCGGTGGGCGTGATGATCGACGAGGCGGACGCCTTTCTGGGCAACCGCAACCAGGACGGCGATTCAGGCACGAGCAACCGCATCTTCGCCCAGATCGCCTCGTTTATGGGCAATACCGAATACCGCGGCAAAATCATCTGGTTTCTCATTACCTGCCGCCCCGACATCCTGCCCATCGACTTGAAGCGCCAGGGGCGCGCCGAGGAGCACCTGGCCCTCTTCTACCCGGAGACCATGGACGAGAAGACCGACCTCTTCAGCACCCTGGTCAAGAAACTCAAGCTCAAGATCCAGAAGGTGAACATCGTGGATATGTTCCGGCGCAACCACTTTGACTTCTCGGGCGCCGATCTGGAATCGGTCCTCATCCGCGCCAAATTCCTGGCCGCCATGAACAACCACGTGTTCATCACCAAGGATGATCTGGAACAGACCGTGCGCGACTTTGTGCCGCCCGCCTATCCCCACGAAATCGAACTGCAGAACCTGGTGGCCGTGCTCGAGTGCACCAGCCGGGAGATGCTCCCCAAGCGGTTCCAGAACCTCTCGCGGGAGAAACTCACCCAAAGCATCCAGGAACTGAAATTGCTCCTGGGAGAACGGGGACCGGCCCAGGCGCCATGAGGGTACGCGAACGGCGCCGCCGCGCCGCTCCCCGGTCGCGTATGTATCAAGACGGAGGAGGTGCGTATGGTGAACGGATCGTGTCGATACAGGGGCCGCCCGCCCGTGAACATCCTTTTTCTTCCGGCTGTATTTCTTTTATCCACGTTTGGGTGTATGGGTGACATGACCGCCCGGGAAAGACCTCTGGAAGGCGAGGCGCCCGCCCCGGCCGAACCCTTGAGTCTCTGGTATCGTCAGCCGGCCCGCACCTGGGTGGAAGCCCTGCCCGTGGGGAACGGGCGCCTGGGGGCCATGGTCTTCGGCGGCACCGAGCAGGAGCGGCTCCAGCTCAATGAGGACACGTTGTGGGCGGGCGGGCCGTACGACCCGGTGAATCCCAAAGCCAAAGACGCCTTGCCCGCAGTGCGGCGCCTTGTTTTCGAGGGAAAATACGGCAAGGCTAAATCACGGGTGGCCACCCGGGTCATGGCCAAACCGCTGACACAGATGCCGTATCAATGCCTGGGGGACCTGTTCCTATCTTTTCCCAAGGCGGCCGCCGTGAGCGGTTACCGGCGCGATCTCAATCTCGATACGGCCGTGGCCGCCGTAACATATTCGGCGGACGGCGTCCGCTTTACGCGGGAGGTCTTTTCCAGTCCGGTCGACCAAGTCATCGTCATGAAGATCTCGGCGGACAGAAAGATGGCCGTCTCCTTCTCAACGCGGGTCCATTCTCCCCTGCGCTCGGACGTTGCCGCGGTCGACGGCGACACGCTGGTGCTTCACGGCGTCAACAGCGGCTCGGCCGGGATCAAGAGCGCCCTGCAATTCGAATTGCGCGTGAAAATCGTGCCTGAGGGCGGATCGGTCAAGGTGGAGGGAGGTACGGACGCATCCGACGCGCTTATTTCCGTCAATCGGGCTGACTCGGCCACCCTCTATATCGCGGCGGCCACGAGTTATAAAAACTACCAGGATGTAAGCGGCGATCCCGCAACCGCGACCAGGCGGTGGATCGGCGCCGCCGCAAAAAAATCCTATGCGGTGCTTCTCAAAGCCCACGTAACCGAACACCGCCGTCTGTTCCGGCGCGTGTCGCTCGACCTGGGAAAAAGCCCGACACAGAACCTCCCCACCGACGAGCGCATCACGCGCAACGACAAGACGGATGATCCGCAATTCGCGGCGCTGTATGTTCAATTCGCACGCTACCTTCTTATATGCTGTTCGCGGCCGGGCACACAGCCGGCCAACCTGCAGGGGTTGTGGAACGACAACATAAGTCCGCCCTGGGGCAGCAAATACACCATCAACATCAACACCGAAATGAATTACTGGCCCGCGGAATCCGCCAACCTCGCCGAATGCGTCGAACCATTGATCGATCTGGTGAAGGATCTCTCCGTCACCGGCGGGCGCACGGCCCGCGCCATGTACGGGGCGGGCGGCTGGGTCGCCCATCATAATACCGACCTCTGGCGCGCCACCGCGCCCATCGACGGTCCGGACTGGGGCATGTGGCCGACCGGCGGCGCCTGGCTGTGCCTGCACCTGTGGGACCATTTCGTGTTCAACGGGGACAGGGCCTACCTGGTCCGGGTCTATCCGGTGATGAAAGGCGCGGCCGATTTTTTTCTCGATACCCTTGTGGAAGATCCGCATACCGGATGGCTGGTGACCAATCCGTCACTGTCGCCGGAAAACATCCACCCGGCCGGCACCGCGGTCTGCGCCGGACCGACCATGGACGAACAGATTATTCGCGACCTGTTTTCAGCCTGCCTGGAGGCCGCGACTATTCTCAAGATCGATGCGAACGACCGAAAGCGGCTCAAGGCGGCGCGCGCCAAACTCGCGCCGAATCAGATAGGCGCGCAAGGCCAGCTGCAGGAATGGCAGGAGGACTGGGACGCCCGGGCGCCCGAGCCGGAGCACCGCCATATATCGCACCTGTACGATCTCTTTCCCGGAACGGGCATTACCCCTCGTGACACGCCGGCATTGGCGAAGGCGGCCCGGAAAACGCTCAATGCACGCGGCGACATGACCACGGGATGGGCCATCGCCTGGCGGATCAACTGCTGGGCCCGCCTGCGCGACGGCGAACGCGCCTGGCGCATTCTGAATCTTCTCTTCAATCAAACGCGCACGTACCCGAACATGTTCGACGCCCATCCGCCGTTCCAGATCGACGGCAATTTCGGCGGCGCAGCGGGCATCCTGGAGATGCTTCTGCAGAGCCAGGCGGGGGAGCTCGA
>CAYQRT010000300.1:0-440 GCA_964419695.1 uncultured Spirochaetaceae bacterium
GTAAACGCGGCGGGATTCGAAATAAAAGCGATAGCCTCGGCAATAATAGGCGGCACGCTCTTGAACGGCGGCGTGGGGAACCTGCTTGGCTCGCCCATAGGCGTGTTGATCCTTGGGACAAATTTCGAACTGATACGTGTGGCGGGTATCCCATCAAACTTTCAAACGATAGTAAGCGGGCTCCTGCTGTACATCTTCATTGTGCTGCAAAGCATCGTTATGTCGCTGCGCGGCAAGAGGAAATTCAAAATTGTGCTGCCGCCCTGGTTGAAACCGCCCTGGCTGAAGAGCAGGAAAAAGGCCGAGGACCAAGGGTAGCGGAAAGGGATTGTGTATCATGTAAAGCGTCGAAGCGGGCAAGCAGCGCCTCTTCGCGAATTATTGCCTTGCTATTACCGGCACATACCATACGCCTCTGCACGCTACGGCGATTGTCGCCG
>CAYQRT010000300.1:450-4023 GCA_964419695.1 uncultured Spirochaetaceae bacterium
CTCTGTGCGAATTATTGCCTTGTTATCGGCGGCAAACGCTGCAGCACGCTACGGCGTTTGTCGCCGCTCACTGGAAACAGCGCAAGGGTTTTCTCATTGCCTCCTCCGGCAGACACTGCAAGCTGTTTCCGCCTTTTCCGGAACGCGGTCGTGTACGGACGGCCGCCTTCCGGTTTTTTTCCCAGTAAATAAAGTGCATATGAAAGGTTGACGCGCCCGGCCCCTTCCCGGTCAAACGTGGGGGCAGATATCGGGAGGCGTGGGCGTCAAGTGTGAGAACTACCTGGTGGACAAGAAGGGTTTGTTCCACCGGACGCCTGAAATGGCGGGATAACGTATGCGGCCAACGGTATTTCATAGAAATCCTCAGTCATCCGCCCGATAGGCGCGGTAAGCACCTTCCGGCCCTGGTCATGGCCCCCTCGGGGCAATACGACAGAATCTGGAAGGAATATACAGCCGCTTAAAAGCGCATACCCAGCCGCCTCAGAAATGACCAATGTCACCGGAAATTGATGGAAAAACGGCTGCGCTGGAACGGGGCGCTCGAATAACGATCAAATTTTCAACAACTATTGCCAATATCACATTGGCAGGGTCCGCCCGCCGGTGATATAATGGCCGTATCAATATTATCCTTGAAGGAGGAAGAAGACATGAAAAAAGCAATGATCGTGGTGTCGGCCATCCTCGGCCTGGCATTCATCATGGGCTGCACGACCACCTCGTCCAGCGCGGCCATGGCCGCGCCCATGGAAAAGGAATTCCCCGCGCCCGAAGGCCAAATCGCCGACGCGGTCTGGGGCACTCCGGCCGCCATTGACGGGTCCATGGACCCGGCGTTCGAAAAGGCCACACCCATCGAAACCGGCATGGAGACCATGGGCGACAACGCGGCCACGGCCAAAGCCTGGGTACTCTGGGACAACCAATATGTGTACGTTCATTTGGAAGTCATGGATCCCAAATTAAGCGACGCCAACGCCAACCCCTGGGAGAAGGACTCGATCGAAGTGTTCATCGATGAGAAGAACACCAAATCCGACAGCTACACCGCGGGCGACGCCCAGTACCGCGTCAATTTCAAGAACGAGAAGTCGGTCGGCACCGGCGGCAGCATGGATAAAATGAAGTCCGGCGCCATGGTGATCGACGGCGGCTACGCCGTAACCATCGCCGTACCCTTCCTCGTGACCAAACCGGTAGCCGGATCCTACATCGGGTTCGACATCCAGGTGAACGATGATGACGGCAGCGGTATGCGCACGGGCCAGCGCAACTGGAACGACGACACCAACAATGGATGGCAGAACGCGTCCGTGTTCGGCAACCTGCATCTGCGTTCCACCAAATAACCGGAACATCATCCCGGGATACAACCGGCCCCGGAACGATGTTCCGGGGCCTTTTTATTAGGCCTCGTCTCTATTCCCACACCTAAAAGCCGGCAATATATGAGCATCTCCCGCCTGGGTCAATCCGACTGGAAGCAAGAAGCCTGAGAAAATAAAACCCCGGATCCTCCCCGCCGGCAACGCGCTCATCGCGATCCCGGACGACACGCATGAACCTTTATTTCTTTTCCACCAGGTAGAGATATTCCTTCACGTGCAGGCCGCGGTTACCCAGGTTGCGGCTGCCGCGAAAGGTGTTGTAGCGGGTTTCCAGGATTTCCACCCGGCCCAACCGGCGCAGGAGGGCCGTCATCTTCTCACGTCTTATAAATCCCTCGGAGTTGAAGGAAACCAAAAGGAAGCGGGCCTGGATCGCGGCGGCCAGATCCGCCAACGCGGCCGGCGCCTCCTGCGGCTTGTTGAAGGGGGACCGGTTCCAGTCCGCCGGGATGCCGGATACCGGGCTCAGCCTTTCCGGCCGCCGGTAATCGGCAATCAGGTTGAGCATGAAGTAATTGGAACCGTAGGGATGCTGGTTGTAGGGCGGGTCCAGGTAGCAGAGATCATGCGCGGGCAGGCGTTCGGCCAAGCCGGCCGCGTCCTCCCGGAAAACGTTCACCGCGCACTCGAAGCGGCTCCAGACCGGAAACGGCAGATCGATCTTCCCCAGGATGCGCGTCAGGGCGTCCCGGTTGTTGCCGCCGAACTGCCCCACACCGGTGCTGGAATTTTTATAAAACCCTTTGAAGACGCCCGCGGTATTGGCGTGTACCGAGGCTTCAGCGAGAAGCGGCGCCAGAAAGAACGGCCGGAGCCTCTCCGGCAGTTCTTCTATATACCGCCGCGCCGTATCCAGGTAACGGGCATTGCGCCGGGTGTAGAACACGCGCTCGCCCGGCTGGATATCACGGTCGGAACGCGGGGCGTAGAGTTCGGTGATGAACCCGCCGCGCAGGGGTTCGCTTTCCAGGCGGCGCCTGAGGACCGCGTGCGTCCGGCGCAGGCCGGGCGTGTCCACGGCCGACCGGTTGGCCAGGTAGCAGACGTTGGCCAGTTCAGCGTAGCGTTCCAGGTCGTTGACATAAAGACGGCGAGCGCGGCTTTTCAGGAACCGCGCCACCACGCCGGAGCCGGAAAAAAGATCGGAGCAATCCAGCCGCTTCCTGCCCAAGCGCTCCGCGGCGCGGTCCACGCCCCGGCCGATAAAATCCAACAAGGCGCGCTTGTTGCCGATGCAGGTAATGAGCTGCTGGGTGAGAAAGCCTGAGTCTTCGCGGTTCACGCCGGTGATTGTACGGGGAGGCTCCGGCCGGTGTCAAGGCGGGGAGAGGGGAAGCAGGGACTCCCGCGCGCGTATCGCGCGTATTCGAATGACGCTCTTGAACGGCATGAGCGTCTTCCGCCAGGAGTCGCCGACTTGTATGCATGACCTCCCTTATATGCCGAATTCAACACCGCAACGGTGCGTTTACAGGTATAATTTTTCTTGTTGAAGATTCCCGATTGTCCGTGTACACTGGTTGTGTCAGGTTCTCGCGAGTACGTGTTTGACGCCTGATGTCGTCAACACCGAACCTTATCTGCCGGAGCCAGTCGGCTTCCTTGTCGTACCCGCCGTCCGTGGCGGGTGGAAAGTGGGACTAGGGTATTATGTCATTGCGTTTCCACGAAATTTCGGAAGCATATCATCGAATTTTAAATCCATTCACTGAAGACCAACTCATGCTGCTTGGTCACATATGTCGTCTTCATCCAAAAATCAAGCAGCTTGATCTCGCTTGTGGAAAGGGGGAAATGCTATGTCGTTGGTCGCAAAAATACAAAATAACCGGCAGAGGCGTGGACATGAGTTCCGTATTTCTGCACGCGGCGGAAAAACGCGCGGAAGAATTGGGTGTAGCGGATCACGTAACGTTTATACAAGGTGATGCGGCTACATACCCCCAAGCGACTCATGATTTTGATGTGGTAAGTTGTATCGGGGCGACATGGATCGGGAATGGGCTGGCAGGAACTCTTGAACTGATGAAACTACCGCTCAAACCCGACGGAATAATTCTGGTGGGCGAGCCTTTTTGGATTGATCCGCCGCCGGAAGACGCGTATGCCGCTGAAGGTGTCGGTAAAAATGATTTTGTTTCTTTGGAAGGCACCCTGGATCGGTTTGAATCAGCGGATT
>CAYQRT010000301.1:0-4022 GCA_964419695.1 uncultured Spirochaetaceae bacterium
CGCTCTTCTGGGATATCGACTTCCGCGGCGAGATCGCGGTCTCCTGGGGGGACAACCAGGACAAGATGCACACCGATGGCACTCCCTATTCAATACGAGATGAGCTTGTCCCACGTTTCTGCGTGGGGCTTTCAAGAAGTTTTGATGTGGGAGACGTGGAGGACCGGCTCATGATCAACGCCGAATTCTATTACAACGGCGCCGGATATGAGGACAATATGTTTGAAATATTGAGTCTGGCGGATTTGAGCACTTTTTTCCTCAACGGATTTTACGATTCCGGCAACTACGGCAAGTACTACGGCGCCTTATTTATTACCATCCAGAAGTTCCTCATCAGCCAGTTCACTCTCACCGTATCCGGTATGGGCAATTTCTCGGACATGTCCTTCGTGGCGCTGGCCGATCTCGCCTACGCGCCGGTCTACAACTTTAACATTTCCTTCCGCCTGATGGCCTTCCTGGGCGAGAACAACAGGGAATACACCATGGGGGGCCTGACCGCCTCCGGAATCAGCAACAACATGTTCGGCGCCAATATTTCCTGCAGCGTGAAGTTCTAGTTCATACAACTTTCCTCCACCCCCTGAAGGCCGTCCCCCGGGACGGCCTTTTTTTCCCGGGGATACGTCAACTGTATTTCCGTCATTTCTTCTCCCCAAGCACAACCCGGCCGGCGTTTCAGGCACACACAAGCCAGTGAGGCGACTTTCCGAAACAAATCCATGTGCAGCGCCACATATTCCGGAAAGTCGACTCCCGCTTGAATTCACCGGAGGCGAATGCTATCCTGTTTTTCGCATACAAACGTCCCGGCCAGGACGCGGCCGTGGCCGCCGTGTACTCAGGTCCTGTATATTTTACCAAGGTTTCCAACAAGGAGTCGCCCCATGCGCAATTGGTCCCGATTCGTCGTCTGCATGATCGCGGTATCGCTGTTCGTTCCCGCCGCCGCGGGCGCGCAGGACCTGTCCACGCCGGAAAACGCCGTGCGCCTCTTCGTGTCCGCGGTGGCGCGGGGCGACCTGGACGGGGCCCTGGCCGTCTGCGCCGTAGACGAATCGGTGCGGGGGTATGACTTTACGCTGGCCGTCAAAAGGCTGCAGGCGATCACGCCGTTCTCCCTGGCCCCGTCAGAGTATCCCCTGTATGCCGCGATCAACCGGCGAATACAGGAATTCAACCTGGCCTCGCGCATCAAATTTTTCATCTACGGGTTTCTGGCGCCCGACCTCACGGACGGTAAGACTATTCCCGTGGATACGGATGAAGAGATCGAGCGCTACCGCCAGGCGCTCGATCCGGGAAAGATTCGGGGCCTGCAGCTGGTCGACTCGGTAAGAATCCCCAATCCCGACGACGAAATCGACTTTTCGATCACCCTGGAAAATTTCCGACGAATCGCCCGGATGTACGGCGCGGCCGAATTGGTGGAACTGGTGACGCTTTACAGGCTGAACGGCCAATACTTCATCGGAGGGTTCCAGCTTCTCCGGTACGGCAAGGTGTGGAAGATAACCGAGCTTTACTCTTCCCTGGCCGGCACTTCGATCCTGGGCAACGCCGCCCAGGCGAGCGCCGAAGAAGTCGAGGAATTCAATAGGCTCACGGGTCGCTGAACGGACATGCTCCGGCCGAAATCCCGGGCCGGCGCCCGGCCTTGGCGTGTGGTTGCATAAGGGGCGCGTTCGCGGCGCGGTTGACAGCGCAAAACATGGTGACTATCATGCGGACATGCCGCTGGCGCTGTCGCTTTTCTTTGTCATACTTTTCGGAACAATATGTGGTGGGTTTTTCCTGGGAAATGTCTTCCTGCGCTTGAAAATCCGGCATATCGTCAAAGCTCTAAAGGAAAGCCGCGGATTCACCTATTCCCGAAACATTCTTGCGTATTTTCTTCCCGCCCGCGGTGTTGTCGGCGACTTTACTTTTTCCATAACCAGGTTTGAGAATGACGGGACAGCCCGTCTCAATATAAAGCTTTACGGACCGACTTTCCTCCCCGCATCGCTCGTCATCGGTTGCGCCCGCAGCCGGAATTTACTTCCTGAAGAACTGAAGGACGTCAAGGGACTGACCCTGGACGGGTTGTGTTTTCGGAGCATGGACGTCATCTTGGGAAGGGAAGTATTCGGCGCGGAGATGAACGGGTGGTTTGAGGATATTGACGCGTACGCCGAAACATATTTGTTCTTCAAGAACAGCGCTTGTCTGGTCGTGCTCCTCAGGGCGATGGACAGGGATAAGATCTGGCGCATCGTCTCCGCCATGGCCGGGTTGGCCCGTCGGTTGAGGGAACATCGTTCGCGACAGGATCTCGTGCGGCTGACCCTCAACTGCAAGGCCCGCCTGCTGGAACGTGACCTGGACAGTCTGAAATGCCTGCGGCTTCTGGCCAAAAAGTATAGACAGGACCTGCTTACCCGGGAGACATTCCAGCTTCTCGTGAAGGGGAATCACTACCGTTATGGAATGGTGGCTACCGAGGGTCTGGGGATCGATCCGTTCGTATATATACGCAGTCATTTTGACCGACTCGGAATCTATGGCCGGGTGCGAGCCATCCGTGACTTGGCCAACTTGAAGACCGGGGCCGCGGCTGATTTCCTTATAGAACTGTTTCATCATCCGCTTCACAGAGACGTCCTACTGGAACTGGTCGCGACGTTCGCCGCCCTACCGAAGAAAGGTCTGCCTGACATGTATGTCAAGGCCGTCCAGCCCCTGTACCGTTTATCGGAAGATAAAACCCGCTCCCGCTGGATACGCGAGGCCGCGGAGCATGCCTTGCTTGGCATCCGTAATCGAATGGGAGACAGAGCCTGGGGCTGGCTTTCTCTTTCCGGCGTTGACCAAGGAGATGGCGGGCTTTCACTGGCCGCGAAAACAAAACAACAAAATAAAAAACCGACTCGGAAATAACCGCTTCAGCCGGACAGCGGCAGTTAATTTTTTCCGTCGGTCAGTCGCCATCCGGACTGCCTCGGGATTGCCGGATATAAAATTGATCGGGCTCGGCCGAAATCCCGGGCCGGCGCTCTTGCATTACCCCCGTACACGGATTATCTTTGATTCAGGCCTATGTATTCAGTGTTTCCCGTTCCACGCCGTTTCACATCTCTGCCGGGCACCGTCGATCTTTCGGTTTTCCATGGTATCGCTCTTAACTCCTTTTTTTCCAATACCCTGATCGAACATCTCCGCCGTCTGGTTCGGGAAGCGGATATTTTCCCAGACCACCCCGCCCTTATGGAGAAAACCGCGCCGGGGAACGAATCGACATTCCTTACAATTGAACCTGCTGCCTTCGGCCTGGGCCCGGAGGGGTACCGATTGTCCTGCCGTGCATCAGGCCTGCTGCTGGAAGCCGCCGCGGACGCGGGCGCCTTCTACGGCCTGCAGACGCTCGTCCAGATCCTTGAGCAATCCGGACCGGCGGTCAACCGCTTTGAGCTGGAGGACGCGCCGGATTTTCCCCACCGCGGCTTCATGCTGGACGTGAGCCGCTGCAAGGTGCCCACACTGGAGAGTATCTTCCGCCAGGTGGACCTGCTGGCCGCACTCAAATATAACCAGCTGCAACTCTATATCGAGCACACCTTCGCTTATTCTGCTCACAAGACGGTCTGGCAGGACGCCTCCCCCCTCACCGGCGCGGAAATCGAGGAGTTGGACGCCTACTGCCGGGAACGGTTCATTGAGCTGGTCCCCAACCAGAACTCGTTCGGCCACTTCGAACGCTGGCTGCGCCACCCGGAGTATCGGCACCTGGCCGAGTGCCCCGACGGGTTCGTCTATCCCTGGGACCCGGCGGAAAAATCGCCGTGGGGCTCGGTGCTCCAGCCGACGGAAGAGAGCATCCGCTTCCTGGACGGTCTCTACGCGGAGCTTTTGCCCCATTTTTCCAGCGGTCTTTTGAATGTGGGCTGCGACGAGACCTGGGAACTGGGGCAGGGCGCCAGCCGCGGCCTGTGCGAGCGGGAGGGCGTGCACAAGGTCTTTGTCGACCACCTGCTCCGCAT
>CAYQRT010000302.1:0-4000 GCA_964419695.1 uncultured Spirochaetaceae bacterium
CTATTGGATTTCGCCGTTCATCGCCAGTTCCTCGGGCGAGGGTCTGTTGGTGCTCACCGACTCCCAATACGTAACCCAGCCCGAGGCCGTGGTCTTCGCCAACTGGAAGCGGTTATTCGAGGCAAACTGGGAATACCGTTCCCTGCCCAGCCTTGATTTCAACTACCAACCCTACTCGTTCAACGATTCGGCGGTCTGTCAGTACTATCCCAAACAGCGGCTTGAAAAAAAGTCTCTGCGCGAGATCGTCCTGGTCATGGGCAACGCCGCCTCTTTCTCCGTGCCCAAACAAACCCTGGTCGCTGAATCCCACAGCGACGCCCCGGAGAAGAACAAGCTGGCTGACGTGAGCGACCGGCCCGTGGAACGCGACGTGGCCCAGGCCGACGTTACGGCGGAAAACACCGCCACCAAAAAGGTGATTCCCCTGACGCGTTTTTCGGGATCGATCACCAAGCCGCTCAGCCAGTCCAGTTACGACCTGGTCAAATACGAGCTGGCGCGTCTGGACAAGTACGTGGAGGAGCTCAATTCCCGGATCGCGGCCGGTGAACCGGTAAGTCTGGACGAACTGGACAAGCTGCGCGTCACCATCTCCGAGATTGAAACCAAGGCCATGCAGAAAGAATAACGGTCCTCCCGCCGTTTTCACACGGTAAATAATCCAGTCAAGACTTGATGAAAGAGCCGTCTCGGGTTACATTTTGGTTGGCGCAGCACGCACCAGCGGCCGGAGTCCCGGCGCGGCTGTCCGCTGCGTCCGTAAAAACCATGGCCAAAACCAGAACCTTGAATGACATCAAAAAGATTTTTCTCCGCCGCCGGTACGCCGAAGTACTCCGTCTTCTGGAGCCGGAAGTTTTCCGCTTCCGGGAGAGTTTTCTCTATTACCGGCTGCTGGGCCTGTCCTGCCTCTACCTGCAGGATACGGGAGGAGCGTATTCGTACCTGCGCCGCGCCATGCAGATCAAGGACGACGATGTCGCCGTCCTGCTGGGCATGGCCGCCATCCACCTGAAGAAGCGTAATCTGGATGAGGCTCTCAAGGTGTGGCTGCGCGTGCTGGAACTGGCCCCGGCCGATCGGACCGCCCGGCGGGCGCTGGAGAAGGTGCGCAAGGGCATGACCGCCGACGAGGTGTCCCGGCTGATCGACTCCGGCAAGATCCACTTTTTTTATCCGCCCCAGCCGTTCGCCGTGCCGCCCGCCTTACTGGTCTGGCTGCTCGCGGGCCTGGCCGTGGGCGCGGGTGTGATTTTTCTATTCATACGGGGCGGCGACCTGATGGCGGCCCTGACCCCGGCGCGCGACCACGCCGGCCGGCCGGCGGCGGCTCGTCCCGGGGTGGCGGCCGTGGAATTGAGCGACTCCGCTTTGCGCACGGAGGCCCAAGCCGGTGCCCGCTTCACGTTCACCGAAAAGCAGGTGGATGAGATCTGGCATCATGCAAAGGAATATTTTATGGGGTACCGGGACAACGCCGCGGTGCACGAGTTGAACCGGCTGCTGCTTTCCAACGCCTCGGCGTACATCAAGGAATCGGCCCGGCGCTTGAAGAGCCACGCCTTGACGCCCGGGTACAAGGATTTTGTCGATTTTCACGACAACTACTCCTTCTCAGTTGTGCGGGCCGACCCGCTTCTCTACGACGGCTGCTTCGTGTTGTGGCGGGGGACCATCGCCAATCTCTACATCGGCAGCCGGGATATACGGTTTCAGTTCCTGGTCGGTTCACCGGACAACCGCTCCTTTGAGGGGGCCGTGCCCGTGATCTTCGATTTCGCCGACAAGTTTGAAAACAACTATTATATTGAGCTGATGGCCCGGGTGGTGCCCACCGCCAATGGGCAGTTCCGCCTGCAAGGGGTCCTGTTCCGCCGGATTATCCCCGACCATCCGGTGGAAGCCGGCCCGGAGGAACGGTAGCCCGCTATGCGCGCCGTGGTGCAGCGGATACGCGACGGCCGGGTCGAAGTGGACGGCGCCGTGGTAGGGCGGATTGACCGGGGGCTGCTGGTGTATCTGGGGATCGGCCGGGAGGATGATGAACGGGATCTATCCTATCTGGTGGACAAGATCAGTCATTTGCGAGTATTTCCGGACCAGGAGGGCCGCATGAACCTTTCGGTCCAGGAGTCGGGCGGCGGCGTGCTGGTCGTTTCCCAATTCACCCTCTACGGCGACACGCGCGGTGCGCGGCGTCCTTCCTACAGCCACGCGGCCCCGCCGGAAGAGGCGAGACCGCTTTATGAACGCAGTCTGGAATTGTTCCGCGAGCGTGGCCTGCCCGTGGCCGCGGGCGTTTTCGGGGCCATGATGGACGTGACGGCCGTCAATTGCGGGCCGGTGACGATTATGATAGACTCAAAAAAGGGTTTTTAGGCGCGTCCCTCTACACGGGGAAGGAGAAACCACAATGCTCAAGGAATACAAGGACGTGCGTCAAGTGGAAGGCGAAGGCGAACGGCGCTGGTTCCTGGACGATTATTTCGACCTGATTGTCTGGTACGACGAAAAACAAACGATCAAGGGATTTCAACTCTGCTATGACAAAAAAAATTATGAACGCGCCGTGACCTGGACCAGGGAGGACGGGTATACGCACCACCGCATTGACGACGGCGACGTGACGGGCCGGGCCAAAATGACACCGGTGCTGGTGACTGACGGAATTTTCGCCCGTGACGAGGTGGCCGACCGGTTTTTGGAGAACGCGGCCGGGATCGACCGGGAAATAAGCGCATTCGTCTACAACCGCATCAAGAGCTATACGTAGGGGGCCTATGCCGACGACGACCATCTGCGAGCACATTGCCCAGGGCGCGATCCTCGTTTCCGACGGGGCCTGGGGTACGTTCCTGCAGCACAAGGGTCTCAAGCCCGGAGAATGCCCGGAAATGTGGTGCCTGGATCGTGAGGACGACGTGTTCAGCGTGGCCGGCGGGTACGTAGCCGCCGGAGCGGACATGATCGAAACCAACAGCTTCGGCGGGTCGCGATACAAGCTGGAGCATTTTGACGCGGTGGACCGGACCACGGCGATCAATGAAGCCGCGGCCCGCATCTCCCGCCGCGCGGCCGGTAACGACCGTTGGGTGATCGCGTCCATGGGGCCGACCGGCAGGATGCTGCTTACCGGGGATATCACCACGCAGGACCTCTACGACGCCTTCCGCGAGCAGGCGGTGGCCCTGGAGAAGGGCGGGGCGGACGCCGTCTGCGTGGAAACCATGAGCGACGTGGAAGAGGCTGTGGTTGCGGTCAGGGCCGCCAAGGAGAATACGGGACTGGAGGTCATCTGTACGTTCACATTTGAAAAAACCGTTCAAGGCGACTACCGCACCATGATGGGATTGGATCCGGCCACGGCCGCCAGGCGCGCCGTGGCCGCCGGCGCGGACATCATCGGCACCAATTGCGGCAACGGCATGCGGCGCATGATAGACATTGTGCGTGAAATGCGCACCGCCGCGCCCGGGACGCCCATTCTCGTGCACGCCAACGCCGGACTGCCGCAGGTGGTCGACGGGGTGACGGTCTTCCCCGAAACCCCGGGGATGATGGCGCACCTGGTGCCGGAATTGGTGGCAGCCGGCGCCAATATTATCGGCGGCTGCTGCGGCACCACGCCGGCGCACATCAAAGCCATCAAGGAGGCGGTGATACGGCTGGCCGGGGCTCCCCCGACCTGATGATAAAGGGACCGTGGTCCCCGATCTTGATGAGTCAGATAAACTATATAGAATTCATTGGTGTCCGGGCTCAACCCCGGATTTCTTTCCGGAGGAAAAAATGAATGAAGCGAGATCCGACAAAAAAGTTCTGAAGCGGAACAGGGCGCTGCGGTTGGTCGTACTCCTGGTCGTCCTGGGTTTTACCGCCTTGATCGGCATCCTGCATCAGCACTTGTCCGGCGCGGTGCCGGTGGGTGTGGACGCCCTCTGTCCTTTCGGCGCCATTGAAAGCGTCTGGCAGCTCTTTTCCAGCGGCACCCTCCTGC
>CAYQRT010000303.1:0-3973 GCA_964419695.1 uncultured Spirochaetaceae bacterium
AATTCCATCCCGGTCCCATCTTCGCGCATTTCGTGCTGTGCGATGAGATCAACCTGCTGACGCCCAAGACGCAAGGCAGTTTTTTCCAGGCCATGGAGGAACGGCATGTGACCGTAGAGGGTAAAACGTACGCCCTGCCCGATCCCTTCTTCATCATTTCCACCATGAACCTGAAGGGAGCCCACCTCTTCCCGTTACCCGCGCCCCAGCTGGACCGCTTCATGATCCAGATCTCCATGGGCACCCCCAGTTTCGAGGATGAATTGGCAATTATCCGCCAACACGGCCGCGACGACGCGTGGAAGAATTTCGGGCCGGTCATCCGCTCTTCGGACCTCGTGACGTTCAGGTCATTCGTCGACCGGATCGAAATACATCCGGACGTGATCGATTACATAGCCCGCGCCGTGCGTGAGACCCGCACCCACGCCGAAATCCAGATGGGCGCCAGTCCCCGGACCGGCGTCAAAGTCTCCCGGCTGGCCCGGGCCCTCGAACTCATCCGCGGCCGCTCGTTCGTCTCCGTCGATACGGTGAAAGAGATCTTCGTCCACGCCTGCGCCCACCGCCTGGTGCTCAATGACCCGTCGCAGGCCAAGGAGAAAGTCCTGGAGGAACTCCTCAAGCGCATTCCGGTCGAACGGCGCTAACGGCGCGAAAGGGAACGCGTGCTTCCACTGTTCAAGAAAATCGCCCATTACTACCCGCTTACCCTGCTGGGCACGGCCGTGACCGTGGCCGGCGGGATCCTGTTGGCCGTTTTTATCAGAACGAACAATCCGTTAAGTCTGGTGTTCTCCGTGGGCTTTCTGGCCGTGGTCGCGACCGCGGTGATTTTCGGCCGGGTCCACGCGGGACGCATGAGCCGGGCCGTGTTGGAATGGGATTCCTCGGACACACTCACGGCCCAGACGCCGGATACAGTGCACCATATCAACCTGGAAGGGCCGTCGGTTTTCCCTCTCTTCAATCTGCATTTTCGCCTGGACGGGAAGATGAAGGTGGGTTACGCCGCCTGGATACGGATACACGAAGAACAGGCCGTTATAAAAAAAAAGGGCAACCGGGTTCCCCTCTATTTCTATTTTCCTCTGTCGGGCGTGCTTTCCGCACGGGGTTCGTTTCTCTTCCGGGATATCCTGGGATTGACCCGCGCCGCCTTCGGCCGGGTGGATTCCCGGGAATTGCCGGTGATGCCTGCGGGGGCCGGGAACCGGAAGCTGGAAGACATCGTGTCCAGCCAGGGATATGAGGAATCGGTCAAGAAGAAATCCCAGGATGAAGAACGCTACTTCATGCGCGAGTATATGCCGGGCGACCGTCTGCGCGACATCAATTGGAAGGCGACCTCGCGGCTGTCGCAACTGATCACCAAAATCGCGCCGGTTACCCAGGAGCAGACCCGTACCATCGCCGTGTTCTTCCGGAACATCAAACCGGACCCGCGCTGCGGGCTGGAGGCCGTCGTCCACCTCCACCGCTGCCGGGGATTGGTCCTCTCCTTCCTGCGGTACGTAAAACGGAGCTCCCGGGATTACGTGTTCCAAGTGGTGACGGCCCAGGACAAATTCCTCCTGGAAACGGAGGAGGATATTGAGCGTTTCGGCAAGGCGCTCGTATCCTGGGAATACTGTCCCGCTCCGTCCGTGTCGGAATACGACCGCAACATCGGGGAGATATTCGTCTTCAGCACCCAATACGACCGGGAGCTGCCCGCCTTTCTAGGTCTTTTCGAACGCTCCCGGGTGACGGCGGTGCAGACCGTTTCCGCGCGCAAAAAGGAACGTTCGCCGCACAGCCGCTTCCGGCTCCTGGTGCCGTTCACGCCGGCCCTGGTGCCCGGATCCTTCGCCTGGCGCAGGGACCCGCCGGTCAGGTTGACGACCCCCCTTCAGGCGAAGCACATTGTGTATGAACGGGATTTGATCAATGTGGGATTGGTCTAGGAACAAGATATGAAGCAGAAGGTTTTACCGCACCTCCTTTTTTACACGCGTCTTTTTCTCTACCTGGCCGTGGTGGCCGTCCCCTTCTTCCACCCCGCCATCCTGGTCCCCTATGACGCCTCGAGCATCGGGCTTTGGTTCGTCATTGTGCCGGCCATGATGTTTCTGGCTTTTTATCTCTCTCCACCCCTGCTTAAGATAAGGGTCTGGCTGCTTATCAGTCTGGGGTTCCTGCTGGTGGCGTCCGTAGTGGCGGCGGGATTCACCCTCGACACCCTGGGCCTCATGGGCATTGGAGCGCTTTCCTTCATGTTAACCGTCCTGGTCTTCAAGACCGAAGGAAAGGGGCGGGTCGTGGCCGCCCTGGAGATCTTCTTCTCCGGCGCCCTCTATTACGCCTTCCTCAACTTTTCCCGATCCTCGGAGGAAGTGGCCGCGGCCTCAGCCGGAATACTCAAGCTGCTTTTCATCGTGGCCGTGCTCACCTTCATCGTGCACGCGGTGGTCCTCTTCGCCGCTTCCTTTCCCCGCACTCTGACGGGCAAGGGAAGGCGCAACCTGTTCATCCTCCTGGGAGTGCTGGCGCCGGCGGCCGTGGCCGTGGCCCTCCTCCTGCCGGTGGATTCCATCAAGCACGAGGTGCGCATCAATCCCCTGGAAGAGGAACTGGAGCGGCAAATCAATCCCCTGGAGGGGGATTTCAATACCCCGTTTGACGGCAACCTGCAGGGACGAGACAAAAAGCTGCAGGGTTTGTCCGAGGAACAATGGAAGAATCTCAATCTGCGCCGCCGGGGTACGCAGGGCGGCCGGCAGCGGCAGTATTCCGTCATGGTGGTGGCCACCGGCGCCCGGGAACTTTACCTGGGTGAAAAGTATTTCGGCAAGCTGGATCCCGTGGGGGGACTGCTCCTCTCCGAGCATGAGCCGCTGAACGAACTTTCCACCCTCCGCCTCATTGAAACCTGGCAGAATCCAGCCCCCGGCAATGACAGCAAAAGAATCAAGGCCCGAGCGGAAATCTATTCCACGCTCAAGGAGCGCTTTTTCGCCTACCGTCCGGTGTCCTTCACCCCCACGATCAAGGATCCCGACATGAATCCCTTCCAGTACGAATACGAGGGGATCTTCGACATCACCACCACCACCGAAGACGATCGGCTGCTCTTGTCGCGCCCCCTTACCAGGGAAGAAAAGGCCGCCCTGGCCCAGGAGATTGAGGTATCACTGCCCCCGGAGGCGATTAAAGGCTTCCGCCGGCACCTGGACAAGCTCATGGAGCCGGGAATGACCAGTTATGAAAAAGTGCTGGCCATTCTCAACGGTTGGCACACGTTTCAATACGAACTGGGCTACGATGAACGGGTCCACGTGCAGAAGATCCTCGACTTCGTCCTGGAAACCAAGCACGGCGACTGCACCGAATTCGCCAACGCCACCGCCATTCTGAGCCGGTTGGCCGGGGTGCCGTCGCGGGTGGTGACCGGGTTTCTCGCCTCACGCGGACTGCAGTTGCCCATGCACACGTACGGTCTCATGTACTTGCAGGAGCAGTATGATACGCTGCGCCGCTACTCGCTCGATGAACTGCTGCTGGTCACCACCGCCCACCATCACGCCTGGGCCCAGGTATATATCGCCCCCTTCGGCTGGATCGACGTGGAGGCCACCGCGTACGCCATTCCGCCCCCCCCGGAAGGCGACGCCAATGAAAGTCCACTGGTGTTGCCCAAACGCGGTCGTGTGGCGGGCAAGCCCGAGGAAGCGCCTCCCTTCCCCTGGCTGACCCTGCTGCTGGTGCTCCTCATTGTGGCCGGCGGTGTGTTCGTGGTTCTGTTTGCTGTTTCCTGGATCCGGCGGCTGGTGCTGGAAGCGGCGGCCCGTTCCAATTCCCGCCTGGGGCTCTCGGCGCTGCGGCGCCTGGTGCTGATCAAGCTCATCATCAGGGGGTATCCCTACAAGCCGCCCTCCCGTACCATGCTGGACTACGCCCGGGATATTGAGGAATTGCAGGATTTCGCAACCAC
>CAYQRT010000304.1:0-3968 GCA_964419695.1 uncultured Spirochaetaceae bacterium
TTTTTTCGTATCCGTGTCGTTATTGTGTCTGGCGGCCGCCTGCCAGAGCCCGCCGGCCGCGACCCAGGCGGTGGACACCGAAACCCGGATCAGTTTGAACGAGGAACTCCTCAACGCCACCATCACGGCCCTGGATCTGGAGGCTGACGGGTACCGGCAAAAACTGGCGCTCGCCCGGGCCGGCGCCGGCCCGGCGGAAAACATCGACCAATTCACATCGCGCGTGGCGTTCTGTGAAAAGGAACTGGAACGGTATCATGAGATGTCGCCGGAGGTCTATCCGGCTCCCGCGGGAACGAACGTTGCGGAGACCTTCGGGCCCGTGCTGCCCGCCGTTAAAAGGGAAATTGCCGTCACCGTGCGTCATGGGTATGCGTTCGGCGCCCAACTGGACAACGATGACGCCACGCGCTCGGGCCCGTTCTACAAACTGGCCGGCATCAAGGGCGGCTGTCCCTGCGTGCTCAAGGCGGGCCGGAGATATCAACTCACCGTCTACCTGGTCTACCGGCGCGATTACTTCGGCTTCATCCAGGACTGCTACGTGTACGTGGCGGAGTACCGGCCAAGGTAAGGATCCTATTCCCGCCGTCACCCTGAGCCTGTCGCAGGGTGACCGATCCGCGCGCGCACCTGTTTTTCAATCCACTAAAATACTTTCCCGCAGGGACATTCCTTGTCACCCCGGCGCTGTTATGCTGGTACTCAAGAACGGCGCCGGTGCCACAAAAAAGGGGCACCGGGACGCCGACAGCGTATGGTAATTGAGGAGGTAGACATGAAAACCATGATTTCAATCGACGTGGCCCTGGAAAGCGAAACCGCGTTCAATGAAAGCGGCCGGGAACGTCGGGCGGCCGTGGCCCGGGTCCTTAAGCGGGTGTTCGGCGGAGCGGACTGGCGCCGGGAAGACGGCCTGCTGGAAAGCGTCTTCGGGGCGGTGGAGATCGAACAGTCTTTTCCGTGCCCCGAGGAGCGGGCGCTGGTGACCGTGACCGAACGGCCCGTTCCGGGCTTGAGTTTGGTGCGGGATGACGAGGCGACGCCGGTCGCGGACGGCTGGTCGGAGACGGCCCGGGAGATACTGCTCTACCTGGAAGCCGTGGCCATGGCCTTCGCGGACCGGGATATAGCCGACCGTGACGGGCTTCCGGCCGTCATTTCCTGGTACGAGGGCGTGCTGCCCTGGAGCGAGGCGGCGCGGCGCGTGGTCTGCCGCCGGGCGGGTGAGGCCTGCGCCGATCTGGCGGCCCTGTTGGACGGGCGCGCGCCTTCGGCCGGGGAGAAACACCTGCGGGCCCTGGGCGTGCTGGAGACCGTGGCCGAGGCGCTGGAACGATTAAGCAAGTCCCTGGGCCCCCTCCACCCGACCCTGGGCCCGGACCGCTTCCGGGAGACCGCCGCGTGGAGCGGCGCGCCGGCGCGGGTGCGCGGCGTCTACCGGCCGTCGGTCTGGGAACGTGTTATTCGCCGCTTGGCTCCCGAATTGGGCGACGAGGAGGCCGACTTCATGTATGAGTGCGTGCGCGACCACCGCTCGGTCTGGCCCCTGGGACTGGAGTTCGCGGCGGAGTTCTTCCCCCTGGCGCTCAAGCTTTTCCGCCTGGCGGCGAACGAGGGCGGTCTGCTCCCGGAGTACGAAACCGAGGAAGCCGCGGGCGGCCCGTATCCGGTGTGGGCGGAGAAAAGCGTTTGACCGAGTCCCCGGCCCAAGGATAGAATCGGGGACATGATAAACCGCCAGGCTCCCCCGCGCGCCGCCAAAGTGCAGTATTGGCGGATCACCCGCATCGACGAGCTCATCCGCTCCGGACGCTGCCCCGATTCCGCGCGCCTGGCGCGGGAGCTGGAGGTGAACCCGCGCACCGTCAAGCGGGATATTGAATACCTCCGTCTTTATTTCGGCGCGCCCGTGGAGTACGACGCGGTCAGGAAAGGGTATTACTATTCCACTCCCGGTTTCAGCCTGCCCGCCGTCAACCTGACCGAGGAAGAGCACTTCTGGCTGCAGCTGGCGCCGCTTTTCTTCGAGCAGTTCAAACGCACGCCGGTGTACGAGCGCGTGACCTCCATCTTCGACAAGGTGAGCCGGGCCTGTCCCCGCCGGGTGACCATCACCACCGAGCGCCTGCGGGAGGATTTTTCGGCCGTGGGCGAGCCGGGCACCGTCATCAGCCGGGAAGTGTGGGACGCGGTCTTCAGCGCCCTGGTGAACAAGAAGCCGTTGGAGATCACGTACCGCACGCCGGGGGCGGCGGAGCGCCGGCGGACGGTGAGCCCTCTCCACGCTTTGTGCAATCACGGCGAATGGTACCTGGTGGCTGATACCGACGGCGGCGTCCGTACCTTCGCCCTGTCGCGTATGGCCGAACCGCGTGTGGTGACCGAGGGTACGGCTGCGGTTCCGGCCGGATTCGACGTCAAAGCCTATGTCAAGAATTCATTCGGCGTGTTCCGCGGCCACAAACTTTACAAGGTGCGTATCGTCTTCTCCGCGGAACTGGCGCCGTATATCCGGGAGCGCGTCTGGCACCCTTCGCAGGCGCTGAAGAACAAGAAGGGCGGGGACTTGGAATTGTCCATGACCGTCAATCACCTCTTCGACGTCAAACGCTGGCTTCTCTCCTGGGGCGCGGGGGCCGTGGCCCTGGCTCCGGCGGAACTGGTGCGGGAAATGGCGGCGGAGACCAAAGCGCTCTCCGACCGTTACCGGACGTGATCGCGGGCCCTTATCGCTTGCCCCGCGTAATGCCCCAGATCTTGGTCAGGTCGGCCTCCCGATAGCGGCCGGGGATCTTGCGTTTTCCCCCCACGTATTCGATGGTCAAGGCGCTGCGCTTGTCGAAATCGATCCATTCCACAAAGAGGGCGCTGTGCCCGATCTCCCCGTAGGGCAGGTTGCGGTACATCACCCAATCCCCCGGCTGTAAAAGCGCCGGATCGGCGAACGGCCCGGTCTCCGGCTGCCGGTAGAGGGTTGCTCTTTTCTTGGCCGGGAACCCGGCCCGGGTGTAGACGGCGTTGATGAAGTCCCAGCAGGCGCCCAGGACCAGGGTTTTCTTGTCCACCATGGCCACGGCCACGGCCAGGATTTTGGCGCCCGGCGTCTTGCCCCGGGCGTGGCGGCGGGCGATGACCGCCGCGCTTTTAACCGTGGTCTCCCGTGCCGGCCGACCCACCCGGGGCGCGGGGTCGCCCTGACGCGGTTCCGTTTGGCTGGTGGGGGGCGCCGCGGTGGCGGCATCACCCTGACGCGATTCCGCGCGGCTGGTGGGAGGTGGGGGCGTTGCGGACGCGGGTTTGCGTTCTTGCCGCGCCATGAAGCGGAGGGTGAGACAGGACGAGAGGAGCGCGGCGCCCAGGAGCAGGATGACGACAGGTGCGATCCGCATGGCCTTCACTCCTTAGCCTCGGCGGCCCAGGAGCGGGAGACGATTTCATGGGGACGGGAAGCCACGTCGGCGTAGGAAAAATATTCGGCCCTGGTCCGCCACCGTCCCGCCTCGTCGAATTCCAGGTAGCGGTAGGTGATGATCACCGCGGGCGATCCGTCGGGATTGGCCACGGTCACGGATTCCAGCAGCCCTTCCCCGTCATAGGCGTAGGTGGAGATAAACAGGGCATTTCCCGCGGGCGTGAGACGGGTTGCTTGCTTGAGCCGGCCGTCGGGTCCCAGGACGCGCCGGTAGAGAAATAACACCCGGCCCGCGGCGTCGCTCACGGTCTCGGTTGCGGCCGACCCGGCGCGTTTGATCGCGGACCGGCGGATGGGCCGTCCGGCCGGGTCGTACACTGTCTTGGCCGCGCCGGATTTTGTATAGATGATTTCCGTTCGTTCCAGGGGGCGGTTTTCTCCGTCGTTGAACTCCACGAGTACCGGCCGGCCTTGTTTGTCATGGGTTTCCGTAATCATTTTGATCTTCTGTCCCACGGTCCAGCCCCGATTGTCCCAGTGGTAGACCCGCACC
>CAYQRT010000305.1:0-3965 GCA_964419695.1 uncultured Spirochaetaceae bacterium
CGGTCACTACGAGGGTCTGGACCAGCGGGTCATCGACCGGTACGTAACAGACGAACTCGCTGTGGGAGATTATGTTCTCTCCGGCGGGGAATCGGCGGCCATGATCATCATCGATTCGGTGGTCCGTCTCCTGGAGGGGGCCATCAGCGCCGCATCGCTTTCCAGTGAAAGCTTTTCCGACGGCCTTCTGGAATATCCGCAGTACACCCGGCCCCGGTCGGTGGCGGGGATGGGGGTGCCGGACGTGCTCCTTAACGGGAACCACGAGGAAATCCGCCGCTGGCGGCTAACAAAAAGCGTGGAAAAGACGCGGCGTTACCGGCCGGACCTGCTGGCGGACGGAACGTTTCCGGACGAAGTAAACGAGATAATGCGTGAAAGCGAGGTTAACGAATATGGACCTTTTAAAGGCGATTGAAGCGCCCCAGATCACCGAACAGACCGATTTCAGAATCGGCGACACCGTCAAGGTGCATTACAAGATCATCGAGGGGAAGACGGAACGCATCCAGGTGTTCGAGGGCCTGTGCATCGTACACAAGGGCTCCGGCGCACGGAAGACCTTCACCGTCAGGAAGATCTCCAACGGCGTGGGCGTGGAACGGATCTTTCCCCTGTACTCACCCAAGATCGCCAAGATCGAAGTGGTCCGCCACGGTAAAGTGCGGCGGGGACGACTGTATTACGTGCGGGGAAAGGTGGGCAAAGAAGCCAAAATCAAGGAACGCCTGCCGCAAAAGAAGGAAAAGAAATCCAAGAAAAAATAGCGGTTTAGGATGGACGTCCTCCCGCTCGGATCCACACTCCGTCTTCCCGATATCGCCCGCTCGAGCCTGGGGCTCAAAACGGGCGATGTCGTTTCTTTGACGATCATCAAGGGGATTTCCCCGGGGGTCTGGGCCGTGGGCCTCAAAGGCTCCGTATTTCGCGCCCGGTCCACTCTCTCCCTCGCACCGGGGGAGCGCTACGCGGCGGAAGTGGTGAAAGCCTCCCGGGGTTTTGAGTTGAAATTGATCAAGGACGCGCCTTCACCCCTGGCCGCCTCGGTCAAAGCCGCCGGTCTGCCCGGCGATGCGCTTTCCCTGCTGATTGTCGCCAGCCTCATGAAACACAACGTCACGCTGAACGCCGCCGATATTCGTCTGCTCAGGCAGCTTCTGGAAAAGATGAAGGGCGACCGGCGCCGCAACTCCCGCGTCCTGGGATTGCTTATCTCCAAGGGAGTGCGGGCGGACGCACCCGGCTTGGAAGAACTGGTGACGGACATCTCGTTCGGGGAGGAAGGCGCGGCGGGCCGGAGACGGGAGGAACGACGTCCGCCGCCTCGATCCGGGAATGAAAAGCGTCGTGAGGAGCAGGACGCCCCCGACGCCCGTGCCCTGCTGGCCAACGAGGTGGGGCGGGTGACGGGCGGCCTGGCCGTCATCAACCATCTGGCGGCGGGCACCGGCGAGGGAGAATGGATCATCATCCCCTATCACGTGGCGAACGGAGGGGAGCCGCTGGAGGGAACCGTGCGTGTTCTGTATGACCGCTTGTCGCAGCGTATCAGAAAAATGGTGGTGGTGGCCGTCACTCGTTCAGGGAAGCGCCTCCAATTTATCCTGGTGCCGCGTTCCGGAGGCTGGCGGCTGGCGGTTACGTCCGGTGACGCGCGGTTTGTGGGACTCAAACCGGACCATTGGCCGGAAACGACAGCGCGGTTGGCCGGCTTGGGCGTGGTCTGGGAGGAAATGATTCGGGAAGACGGCGCGTGCGACGGGTTCGATGAAGGGAATGAAGCGCAACCCTTCAAACGCATTGATACTGAGGGCTAATTGCAGTATACTGATGGACACGTGATGAAAAAAGCGGCCGCCATAACCTACCGACCAGATCTCCCGGCGCCCTTTGTTGTGGCCAAAGGCAGGGGGGCGTTGGCCGAACGGATCGTGGACATCGCGAGGACCAACGGCATTACGATCGTCGAAGATGCGCCCCTGGCCGACCGGCTGATTGAGATTGACGCGGGGGATTTTATTCCGGAAGAGTTATACGCCGTGATTGCGGAAGTACTGGTATTCGCCATGAGGCTTTCATCATGAGAGAAGTGAAAACCGAAACGTTGCGTCCGGGGATGAAATTCGACGCCCCGGTGTACATCGATGAACGCAATATTCTCGTTCCCCCCGGCATCGCCATCAAGGAAAAAGACATTGAACGGCTCAAGCGGTGGGAAATCCGGCACGTACGCACCGACGGCGAACTGGTGAGCGAGAGGCCGCCCGAGGCCGGCGCGGAGAAAACAAGCGGCCTGTTCGACGGTGACGGGGGCGACAATGAATACCGAGACCGGTACGAAGACATCATCCGGCAGTGGAACATCATCCTGGACGAAATCCGCGCAAGCAAGCGGCCGGGGCGCGAAATCATCGACCGGATCGTCAATGAGATCTACGCGGCCGTCAAGGATAAAAAGAACGAGATCATCCAATTCATTCTCTCTTCGGAACGGAGTGAGGACGATGAGGCGGCCAATGACGTCAACTGCGCCGTGATCGCCATCATTATCGGCGTGAATATGAAAATGGTCGGGCACAAGATACTGGCCCTGGCCACCGCCGCCCTCCTCCATGACGTGGGTATGTTTCGCATCCCGGAAAAGATTATTTCAAAAACCGAGGAACTGACCCCGCGGGAACTGTCGGTCATCAAGACGCATCCCGTGCATTCGTATACGATCATCGCCAAGGAGATCAAGTATGCGGAGGAGATCGCGCAGATAGCCCTCTGCCACCATGAACGCTGGGACGGCAAGGGGTATCCCAAGGCATTGACCGGTGAGGATATTCCGGTCGCTTCCCGCATTGTAAGCGTGGCGGACGCCTACGTGGCGATGATCGGTGAACGGCCTTACCGGGAGCAGATGATCGGCTATGACGCCATTAAGAACGTCATCAGCGATAATTTCAAACGCTTTGATCCCACGGTAGTCAAGGCGTTTCTGCGCGGCATGGGGATCTACCCCATTGGCAGCATCGTGCTGTTGAGTGACTCCACCGTGGGCCGGGTCACCGGTACGCATGAAAGCGCCCCCCTGCGCCCGCGGGTGGAAATTCTCATCAGCGCCAAGGGTCAGAAAATCCAGGAAAAGACCGTGGTCGATCTGCTGGAGCAGGGAGAACTTTTTGTGGTCCGGGCGGTCGACCCGAGGACCATAAAAGCCGATAATGAATAAGAGGGCCAGAGGGGCCTGGGGAGAGACCCGGGCGCTCGCCTTTTTGGAAGAAAAGGGATATATTGTCATTGAGAAAAATTACCGCACCCCCCGGGGGGAAATCGACATAGTCGCCCGGGATGGGGAACGGATTGTATTTGTGGAAGTCAAGGTGGTCGGGACGTACCCGGCGGAGGATCTGGGACGAATCGTCGGACCGCTCAAGCGGCGGCGTATTCGGGAAACCGGACTGCGCTACCTGTATGAACACCCCGAGTGGCGCGGCCAAGGCGCGCGCTGCGACGTGATCATGATCGTCCCCGGCGGGAGAGACGTCGTTCACCTGGAGAACGCGTTTTAACGCAAAGGAAGGCGTACACCTTTGAAAATCGCGAAGGTCAGCGACAAGAAGAAACTAGAGGAACTCAAGAAGAAAATCCACACCCCGGATTACCTTGAGCACGCGATAACCAAGATCGCTCAGACGCTGACCGATGATCTTATGAAAGAGGACAAGGGATGAGATACGGCGACAGGGGCCGCAATCGTTCCCGTGACCGGGACGACGGGCGGAACCGGGACGACGGGCGGAACCGGGACGACGGGCGAAACCGAAACGACGGGCGAAACCGAAACGACGGGCGGAACCGGGACGACGGGCGGAACCGAAACGATGGGCGGAACCGAAACGATGGGCGGAACCGGAACGATGGGCGGAACCGGAACGACGGAAGAACCCGGAACGATGGGCGGAACCGGAACGATGGAA
>CAYQRT010000306.1:0-3947 GCA_964419695.1 uncultured Spirochaetaceae bacterium
GGTCTGGGTGGATGACAAGCAGAAGGGCGAGCGCGCCCGCTTCCTGGAGTGTTTTGATTACGCCTACATCAACCCGTCCGACGTGGACTGGTATTCCATGGTTTTGTTGATTCTTTTCCCGCATGTGGAGGAGGAACTCTGCCAGAGTTTCATCAACTCCATCCTGGCGGAGGATAGAACCAAGCGTTTCTACCACCACCACGCCTCGTTCGTGGAGGCACGCCAGCATTACGAGGAGCACCCCGCAGCCTACAAAGGCCTGTCCATGACCCAGATATGGGACGACTTCAAGGTCAAGGGCAGCGTGGCCCATGACGTGGGTGCCATGCCCAAGGGGCACCCCCTGCGCAATGTGAGCGACTACGCCTGGTACAACAACAACTACTGGGTCGACCTCTTTCCCAAACTGGTGATGCGCGTGCTGCGGAATGTCAAATTCACGGGCGATACGGCTTTCCTCAAGAAAAACTGGAATACGCTCAAATTCGGTCTGGAAGCCCTGCTCAAACAGGATTACGACAAGGACGGCGTGCCCGAGGGGTATCACAACGAGGTGAAAAACACCTTCGACAATCTGGTCCTCTTCGGCGCGGACGCCTATGACGCCACCACCTTTATAGCCGGCTGCCAGGCCATGCTCGTCATGGCCCGGATGATGAAAGACGCGGCCGCGGAAAAAAAGATCCAGGGCTATTACGACAAGGCCATGGCCAGCCTGGAGAAGCTTTGGAGGGACGGTACCAATAAGCAGGGCAAGAAACTGCAGTATTACGTCACCTGCTATGATCCCAAGTCGGGCAAGAAGAATACCGACGTCTGGACCAACCAGCTTGATTCCATCTGGTACATGCTGGCCGTGGGTGAACCGCCCTTCATCCCGGAAGAGCGCATCAAGCAGATCCTGAAAACCATCTACCGCAACAACCGCACCTTCATGGGGTGGGCCATGTGCCGCACCCAAAACGGCGGCAAGGTGGAGTCCGAACAGGGACAGGACGTGTATACCACCACCAACTACGTCTTTGCCCAGCTCCTGGACTTCTACGGTCTGGCCAAGGAGAGCAAGGACGTCTACAAGCACATGGACCAGGTGGTCTTCCAATACGGTAATTCCATGATTACGCCGGACAACCTGCGCGCGGAACTGGAACTGGAGGCGGGAGAGACGAAAGCGGGCCCGCATTACATCGTGGCCGCCTATCCCCGGCCGGGCGCGGTCTGGACGCATTTGTTCCTGGAGTTTATAAAGGAAGAACACGCGAAGAAGAAATCCACCACCGTCGATTCGCCTTCGCTTATTAAATTCCTGAAGGATTTCTTTACGGTGAAG
Organism: uncultured Spirochaetaceae bacterium; assembly: GCA_964419695.1. GTDB lineage: Bacteria > Spirochaetota > Spirochaetia > SZUA-6 > RPPD01 > JAFGSW01. The sequence goes on from CAYQRT010000306.1 coordinate 1,331, forward strand.
GACGGCGCCGGGAAATAGGTCCGTCGGAGAATGTATAACGTCGTATGAAAAAAAATTGTACAAAACCAAAGGAAAGGAAAACCCGTCGTTGACCGGGAGGGCCGCACCGGCCGCCGGCAACAGTCACGGGAGGAAACAAACACCATGTTGTCATTAGGAATTGAGTTTTCCACGCAATCGGTCAAACTGGTCGTGCTCGACCTTGAGAAGAAAACGGTGGCCTACACCGGCAAGTTCGACTACGACAAGCAGTTTCCACAGTCCAAAACCACGGGGGGCATCGTGGCCTCCCCTTCGCCGTCCATCCGGCACACCTCGCCTTTCATGATGATCGAGGCCATGGATCATGTCTTTGAGGCGCTGAAATCGGCCGGCGTCGACCTGTCGAACATCAAGGCGATCAAGGCCGACGGCATGCAGCACTGCACCATCTACAGCGGATCCGGCTTCGGCCCGGCTCTGGCCGCGCTCGATCCGGCCGGAAGCCTTTTGGACCAGCTCAAAGGCACCGTTACCCGGCAGACGGCTCCCATCTGGGAGGACCGGAGCACGGGCGAAGAAGCCAAACTTCTCACCAAAGCGCTGGAGAAGCACGGCGGCGTGGAGAAGCTGACCGGCAACCGCGTCGAACTGCGTTTCCCGGCGGTCCAGATCATGAAATGGGCCAAGGAAGCGCCTGAGGAATACAAGGCCACGGCTCACGTGTCGCTTCTTTCGGCCTACCTCACCTCCCTGCTGGCCGGCAAGGTGGCTCCGGTGGACACCGGCGACGGCTGGGGCACCAACCTGAACTCGCTTGACATAGGCGCCCCGTCCTGGGAAAAGAAGGTGATTGACGAAGTCAACGCCTACCTCACCGGTCTGGGCCTCCCCGCCGACGTGGAAAAGAAAATCGGCGGCATCACCCATTACGACGAGCCGGTCGGACAGGTGAGCGCCTACTTTGTGAAGAAGTACGGCGTGGCCGCGGACGCCGCCATTCTGGCAGCCACGGGCGACAACCCCGCCACCCTGTTGGGCTGCGGCGGACACATCGTCATCTCGCTCGGTTCCAGCTACACGGTCAACGGCGTGATGGGCACAATCGAGCCCTCGCTCTCCGGCGAATACAACGTGTTCGGATACACCAAGGGTACGGCCATGGCCCTCTCCTGCATCACCAACGGCGGCAAGCTGCATGAGGACTTCCTGCGCACGTATGTCCACAAGGCCGTAGACAAGCCGATCACCGGCGCGGACTGGGACGCCTACCGTAAGGCCGCCGGCCAGCCGGTCCTGAAGGAAGACGAGAAGCTCATGCTTCCGTACATGTTTGAAGAGTCCGTGCCGCGCTGCCAGGCCGGCATCGTCCGTGACGGGTTCGACGAGAAAGACGCTGACGCCAATGTGCGCGCCCTCTACGTCTCCCAGGCTCTCTCCCTCAAACTGCACGCCAACCACCTCTCCGACATCAAGAGCTTCTGCATCGTGGCCGGCGGGTCCAAGGACCCGTTCTTCCGCCAGATCATCACCGACCTCTTCAACGCGGAGAGTTTCATTATCCAGAACTCGGATTTCGCGGCGCCGTTGGGCTGCGCCATCTCCGGCGCCCGCTTCGCCCTTAACCTCTCTTATGATCAAGCCGCCGACATGTTCGTGATCAAGGATAAGGCAAGCGTTCTGAAACCGATCCCCGCCAACGTGGCCGTCGGCGCCAAGCTGGTGGAACGCTATAAGCAGCTTGAGGAAAAGCACGTCAAGAAATAAGGATGTAGCTCAGGCGGCGGCGGGATCACACCCGCCGCCGTCCATAAATACTTTTACAGGAGGTACTTTCAATGGAAAACACGACATATAACGGGCATGAGTGCGTGCTCATGTCGAACGGCACCATCGATCTCATGATCCCCAAGCACTTCGGTCCGCGTATCTTCTTTGCCGGCTTCAAGGGCGGCAAGAACATGTTCGGCGAGGTGCCGGACGTGGGACTCAAGACCAAGCTGGGCAAATGGAACATCTACGGCGGCCACCGCCTGTGGATCGCCCCGGAGATCGACCCGGACACCTACTATCCCGACAATGACGACGTGGTGATCGAGGAGCGCGGCAAGGAACTGACCGTATCCCAGAGCCAGCGCAAGATCAACATCAAGAAGGAGATGGTCATAACCATCACCGGCAAAAACAAGGTGAAGGTCGTGCACAACGTCTACAACACCGGTTCCGCGCCGCGCGAGTTCGCGGTTTGGGCGCTCTCGCTCATGCGCACCGGCGGGTTCGCCATCATCCCCCAGTCGACCGAAAAGGAAGACAAGGGCGGCTTTTTACCCAACCGCAACCTGGTGATGTGGGCTTACACCGATCTCTCGGACAAGCGCTTCAAGCAGACGCCCAAGCACAATTTTATAAAGCAGGGCGGCCCCAAGCCGTTCAAGATCGGCCAGCGCATCCCGCTGGGCTGGTCCGCTTACTGCAACGGCGGCGACCTCTTCGTCAAGCATTTCAAATTCGAAAAGGGCGAAACCTATCCCGATTTCCAGTCCAACGTGGAGATTTACAGTTGCGACAAGTTTCTGGAAGTGGAAACCATCGCCCCCCTGCGCACAATGGACGGCGGCAGCTGCTACACCTACACCGA
>CAYQRT010000307.1:0-3947 GCA_964419695.1 uncultured Spirochaetaceae bacterium
CCCGGTGGCGGAAAAGGAGGGGGGCACCCCGAATGTGGCAATACCATTCCCCAGAGAGCCGGCGCTTGCCTCCACAGCCCGGCGAAAAGACACCGGATCACGAAAATAGTGGTCGGAAGGACATACCAGTATCACCTCATCGTCGTGTATGCCGTGCGTACTTTGCAGATTGCGGACGGCCAATGCGATGGCCGGGCCGGTATTGCGGGGAACCGGTTCGGTGATGATATTGCTGAACCGGGTTCCCAGTGTCTCACTCATTTGCGTTGCTATCAATTCCGTGTAGGCCGGCGGAGAAACCACAAAGATATCTTCCGGCTTCATGAGTTTGGAAATCCGTGCCGCGGTCATCTGCAGCAGGCTCTGTTCGCCGAAGAGCGGCAGAAACTGCTTGGGCCGCGCGGGGGTTGAGAGCGGCCAGAGCCGGGTGCCGCTGCCCCCGGCCAGGATCACGGCCTTCATAAGGCGCCCCTGACTGCACCGGCCGCGTCGGCGTGCAGATAGGTGAAAAGGGATATATCGTCATCGCGCTCGTCAGACGTGCGCCGGTTCGTTTTTTCGCTCCATACAATGAAGGTACCCGGGGCAGGCGAGGGGACTCCCCCCGCGGCAACCCTTTCCAACGTCAATCCTTCCTGATGAACGCAATGTTCAACTATAAAATCCAGATCGCTCCCCCCCACCAGCTGAATTTTTGTATAGCCTTTGCCGGCGATTGCCTGGACCAATTCGCTAATCCTGTCTTTGTAATACACGATATTCTTGATGGTCCTTTTAAAGTACCGGTAGGACCGCTGCATAATTTCATTGATCCCGGAGGGTGTGACCGCGTAATGGATGGTGCGGTGGTTGATTTTGCGGGCGATCACCAACCCCTTGTTGATCAGGCGCTTAAGAATGGCATTCGTCATCCCCAGGGAGATGCCCGCGATATGGGCCAAATCACGCTGGCGCACTTTTTCGGGTTTGTGGTAGATGTTTTCGAGGATGGCGTATTCTTTGTCGATATGTTCGGATGTCACAGACACCTCTGCCTATGCCGCCCGGAGTAGGGGGCGGTCATGGGCAGAGGTCCTTGCCGGGATGAAGCAAGGCGGGAAATAACAAGGCTAGAACGCTGGCCGCCGCAACAGACTCACCGTTCGATAAACCTATTGTTCAACTATTGAACAATATAGCACAGCCTGATGGGTATGGCAAGGGTCTGAGTCAATAATTGAACGAGCACAACCAGACGCATGAACATTGCATCCTCTCCCGGTTGGGATTATAATGCGGCATGGACGCCCTGGTACACATCGTGAAAATCGCCACACTCACGCTGTTGGCAATCGAATCGGTCAGCGTGGGACTCCGGATGCGTCTGTACAACGATAAGCGGGAACCACTCATCGTCTTGTCCGCGCTGCTTCTCCTCATGGTCAAAACGATTCTCCCCTATGTGCCGTACGTGCACGAACTGCTGACCTTGCTGCTTATTTTCACCGTCAAGTCCTACCTGGCGCTTATCATCCGCTTCCGCCTGGATACCCTCTATAATTTTATTTTTGCGGCGGTCGTACTCATCATGCTCGCCCTGATCCCGCTGCACCTGAATCAGACGGTATCCTTTACGCTTTTTTCCGTTTTCGCGAGTTTCCTGCTGACGGTTCCGGTGGCCGTCCTCGCGGTGCGTTTTCAGCGGAGAATGGGACGGGGAAGCATCGCGGTGATCGCGGCGGTCGCCCTTTTCCTGTTTCTGACCCGGCGGGCGGAAGAGGTGGCCGGTCTCTGGCTGGCCGTGCCGGAAATCGCCGGCGATATCCTTTTGCTCTGCCTGGCTCTGGCCGTCGGCTATCTCATCTTCGAGGGAGAGTATTTCATCGTGGGCAGCATGCGCAGCATCGCCTCGGGATTGGCCGAAGAACAGCGGCTGGCCCTGGAGATGTCGTCCCGCCTGTCCACAACCGAGGAGACGCTCATCGCGCAGGACCGGTTGGTCTCTTCGGGCGTTCTGGCCGCGAGCGTCTCGCATGATTTCAAGAACATCATCTCCCTCATTTCCAGCTGCGCCCAGTACGGACTCTACCAGTCCACGGTGGAGAAGAAAGACGACGGCTTCAGAATGATCCAGGACCACGTGGACCACAGCATGGGGTCCGTTATCCGCGTTCTGGATCGAATCAGGAAACGGGAGACCCAGAAACCCGAGGAGGTCGACGTGGGGGAGTTTCTCACACGCCTGGCTAAAATCATCCGCGCCAACTACCGGCCGTCCAGCGTGGCCGTGACGCTCGAGGTGCAATCGACGTTCCGCACCCTGGTCAAACCGGATGATCTGGAACAGATCATTCTCAATCTGACGCACAACGCCGCGGCCGCCCTGACGGTCCGCCGGGACCCGGCCGACCGCCGGCTGGGCATCACCGTACGTCACGACGGGGCCGTAGGCCGGATTGAGATAACGGATAACGCCGGGGGCATCGGCGAGGAGGACGCCCTGCGGCTTTTTGAGCAGCATGGACGACGGCGAAAGTCGACCGGCATGGGGCTGTATCTGACCAGGCTGCTGGTGGAGCAGAACGATCTCACCTTACACTACCGTCTGCTGGCCGACGGCAGTTCTTTTTCCATCGGGTGCCGTCCGTTTCCCGCGGGGGACGCTGATTAACCGGGGCGTGCTCTTAAATTTGCTTGCATTTCTTCAGGTTGTGGTAGAAAATAGTGGTACCATTCCGTCCGCGGCCGGTTGTGAAACGCCGCGGTGAGGGCGGCTCTATGCTGAAAACCAAATGGTTTTCAGCATTTCCGATTATAATGGTTTTCTATTTCCTTACCCCGTAAGGAGTTGTAGCATGCCTTTGGTTGCGGAAGTAGAAAACCATTTGCTATTGAGTATACTACTATCCATGGGGGAGAGAATGTATAAAAGGAAGACTTACATTGTCAACAAGGAAATCCAATACGGGCTGATCGCCGTCTTTCTCATCATTGTGTTGTGTTCGGCATTGTTGTTTTCCACGGGATTCATCGTTTACTACATGGTGACCGGTCTGGTGGGAGAAAACGTCTATAACGAGTTTATAGAGATATCCCGGCAGGTAAAAATCAAGGTGCCGGAGTTGCAGGACGATTATTTCGTCAAACCCCGGGAGCTGGCGCAGAAGATAAAGACGGCGGGCGACGGGGTCTCCAAATACATCCGCGACAACCTCTCGGTGCGTGACATTCTCGAAATCGACTACGGCGCCGCGGACGAGTATGAGCTCGGTAAAAAACTCACGACGGCCTTCACGTATTTCCTCCAGAACGCCGTCCGGGAGCCGAAAGACTTCTATGGGGCCGACCGGTTTGCGGGTGTCATTCTGCCGCCGCAGACGCAGGATCTGATCAAACGCCGGCCCGATCCCCAGAGCGCCGACGCCTACCGGCTGAACGTCCAGCTGCTGGCCGCGGCCTACCCGGACGAAATCAAGATTCCGGCCGCCGCCTATACCACCGGGCTGGTTGATTTCGATTTCCAGAAGATTTTTCCCGGCATCAAGCGCTACGAACTCGTCCTGCCGCCGGTCATCATCAACAATCTGCTCCTGATGCTTATCATCATGGTCGTGGGCGTCTTTTATTCGCACCGGATCGCCGGTCCCCTCTACCGCATGGAACAGGACATCATTCGCGTGTTGAGCGGCGAACGAAACGTCACCATCCGGCTCCGCAAGAAGGACAAGCTCAAGCCTTTCGCCGAGCAGTTGAACCGGCTGATTGATGAAGTCGAAAAACTCAGGGGCCGGTGAGGCCGGCCGGGACCCCAGGCGCGTTTCGGTCGTCAACCGCAAATACCTGGGATCCAAGCGGGAGCTGGCTCCCGCCATTCTCGAAAAGATTCGTGCGACCTCCGGCGTGCCGGAGGTTTTTTTTGACGGCTTCCTGGGAACGGGCGCGGTCTCGGCCGCGGTCATCGCCGCGGG
>CAYQRT010000308.1:0-3944 GCA_964419695.1 uncultured Spirochaetaceae bacterium
AGAGCTTCACCTTGCCAAGGTGGATGTCGCGGGTTCAAGCCCCGTCTCCCGCTTCTGATATATAAGGCGATTCGGATCTATCTCTGAATCGCCTTTTCTTTTACGCAGACGTACCGGGGTCTCCCGGATCCATGCATCCATACGAACAACCAAAGGAGCGATTACCGCCGTGATCACCCAGAAAGAAGTCTCCCTCAAGGAAAATGCCAAAGTCTTTTTGAAAGTCACCGTTCCCCGGAACGAGGTCAAGCGCGAATACGACGACATCGTCCAGAATTACTGCCAGAAAGCCGTGATCAAGGGATTCCGCCCCGGCAAGGTGCCGGCCGACGTGCTCATCCGCAAGTACGGCGAGGAAATAAAGGACGAGGCCGCCGTCTCCATCATCAAGAAGAGCCTGGAGGAGGCCATCAAGGACATTGAAGAGAAGCCTCTCCAGCAGTCCCATCCCGCGGTGAGCGAGAAGGTGGAATTGGACCTGGCAAAGGATTTCACCTTTGAGGTGAGCTACGACACCTTCCCCAAAGTGGAGCTCGGAACCTACAAAGGCGTCAAGGTGGAGCGTCCCGCGGTTGAGCCGGGAGCCGAGGACATGACGCGCGAACTGGACGCCATCCGGGAAAAGAACTCCATCGTCAAGGAAAAGGCCGACGCCAGGATAGCCCGGGGCGACATCGTCACCGTGGACTACGTGGAACTGGACGCGAACGGCCAGCCGCTGGAGGCCACCCAGCGCGACGGCTTTGTGTTTGAGGTGGGCAAGCACTCAAGCGTCTACCAGTTCGACGACGATCTTCTGGGCGCCACAGCCGGCGAGGAACGGACCGTCTCCAAGAAGATCCCGGCCGCGGCCGAGGGCGCGGAGGCGGCGGAGCGGGACGTCACCGTCAAGGTGACCGTCAAGACCGTCAAGGAAAAGATTCTCCCCGAACTCAACGACGAACTGGCCCAGGACGTGAGCGACAAATACAAGACCCTCGCCGATCTCAAGACCGACATCGAAAAGAAACTCAAGGACAGCGCGGAAGAACGGCTGCGTGAGATCGCCGCCACCCGCATCGTGGAAAAGATCGTCGAATCATCCAGTATCCCCCTGCCCGAGACCATGGTGGAGGTGGAGCTGGAACAGAGCTGGCACGACCTGGTGGAGCGCTTCAACCACAATGAGGAAATGGTGATCCGGGCCGTGCAGGCTGAGGGCAAGACCAAGGAGGACGTGTTCAAGGATTGGCGGCCCAACGCGGAGAAAAAGATCAAGTCCGAACTGGTCATCGGCCGGGTGCAGGAAGTGGAGAAGATCGAGGCCGCGGACGAGGACGTAACCGCGGAAATCAAGAAATACGCCGAGGAGCGGGGCATCGAGTTCGACAAGGCCAAGGAGGCCTACGAGAAGATGAACCTCCTCGACTACCTCAAAAAAAGCGTGGCCCGCCAGAAAACCATCGATTTTCTCATCCAGAACGCGGACGTCAAGAGGGGCAAGAAGGTCAAATTCCTGGACTTGCTCCAGGGGAACTATTAGAGTACATTGCACTGAGGGGTTTTCCGCCGCCTGGGCGGGGGATTTCTTCGCCGGGACTTTTGGATAATGAAGGCCGGCCCGGACAACGCGCGCTACGAGGTTTACATGGAAAAAGCATCCACCATATACATACCCAACGTCATCGAGCGGACCGGCAACTCCGAGATCCGCTGGGACATTTATTCGCGGCTCCTCAAGGACCGGATCATCTTCCTGGACAATGACATCATGGACGTGAGCGCCGACCTGGTGGTGGCCCAGCTCCTCTTCCTGGAGTCCCAGGACACGGAAAAGGACATCCACCTCTACATCAACTCCCCGGGCGGGTCGGTGACCGCGGGCCTGGCCATCTACGACACCATCCAGTACATCAAGGCCCCGGTGCAGACCATCTGCATCGGCCAGGCCTCGTCCATGGCCGCCCTGATCCTGGCCGCCGGCCGGGACGGCAAGCGCTTCGCCCTGCCCTCGTCCCGTATTCTTATCCACCAGCCCTGGGGCGGCGTCTACGGGCAGGCCCGGGACATCGGCATCCAGGCCCGGGAGATCGTCCGCCTCAAGAAAATCATCATTGAATATTTCGCGAAACACACCAAAAAAGATGTCGATACTATAGCCAGGGACCTGGAACGCGACTACTACATGTCCGCCCAGGAGGCCTGCGATTACGGCATCATCGACAAGGTTTTCGTGAGGGGGAACAACTCCAATGGCTAAATTCACCAAGCGGCCCAACGGCATGAAGATCTGCTCGTTCTGCGGCAAGTCGTCCGACATGGCGCGCCGCCTCATCGCCGGGCCCGGGGTGTACATCTGCGACGACTGCGTCCACGTCTGCAAAAAGATCCTGGACGAAGAAGACGAGATCCTCGCCAGCGAGTTTTCCGAGGAGATCCCCACCCCGCGGGAGATCAAGACCTACCTGGACCAGTACGTGATCGGCCAGGAGTACGCCAAGAAGACCCTGTCCGTGGCCGTGTACAACCACTACAAGCGCATCTCCAAGGCCGGCCAGGTGGACAAGAACGTGGACATGGAAAAGGCCAACGTGCTCTTGATCGGCCCCACGGGCACGGGCAAGACTTTGCTGGCCCGCACCCTGGCCAAGCGCCTCAAGGTGCCTTTTGCCATCGCCGACGCCACCACCCTCACCGAGGCCGGGTACGTGGGCGAGGACGTGGAAAACATCCTCTTGAAGCTCATCCAGAACGCGGGCAACAACATCGCGGCCGCGGAAAAGGGCATCGTCTACATCGACGAGATCGATAAAATTTCGCGCAAGGGGGAGAACCCCTCCATCACCCGCGACGTGTCCGGCGAGGGTGTCCAGCAGGCGCTCCTGAAGATCATCGAGGGCACGGTGGCCTCGGTGCCGCCCCAGGGCGGACGCAAGCACCCCAACCAGGAGATGCTCCGCATCAACACCCAGAACATACTTTTCATCTGCGGCGGGGCTTTTGTGGGCCTGGACAAGATCGTGGAAGCGCGCGTTTCGCTGCAGCCCATGGGCTTCGGCGCGGACCTGAAGCCGTCCGGACACAAGGACCTGGAAAAACTCTACGCCGACCTCCATCCGGACGACCTCATCAAGTTCGGTCTTATTCCGGAGTTCGTGGGACGGCTGCCCATCGTGGTCACCCTGAACGAACTCGACGCCGGCATGCTCAAGCGCATCATCACCGAGCCCAAGAACTCGGTGGCCAAGCAGTTCCAGGCCTCCTTGAGCCTGGACAACACCAAGCTCGTCTTCGAGGACAAGGCCATCGACGCCATCGCGCGCAAGGCCATCGAACGCAAGAGCGGCGCCCGCGGATTGCGCGCCATCCTGGAAAAACTCATGACCGACGTCATGTTCGACATCCCCAACCTCAAGGGCAAGAAAAAGATCGTGATCACCGAGGACGTGATCATGAACAACAAGGCCCCGGAGGTGGTGATCGAGGAAAAGGGCGAGAAAAAGAAGAGCGCCTGAATCGATACCTCACCCTCACGCCCCGGAACAATATGAAATAATGAGGCGAGGAGTAAGTCACCCTGAGCGGCGACTGCCTCCGGCAGCCGCCGGTCGAAGGGTGAGCGGCATGCAAAGCTCATCACATCGATGGTTGCCGTATCATGGCTTTGGGCCATGGAACTCTGCTTCCTTTTGAGATACACTGAAACCGTGATAGCGAAAATCATCAGGTATATTTTGTTGTTGCCCCTGTTTTTTTGTCTCTCCTGTGACGCCATAATTCCAGCCGATTATGATTTGTTAACCTATGCCTGGACCAAAACCTTCGGCGGGAGTGCCTCTGATGAAGCTCAAGCACTCACCACGGACATATACGGGAACATCTATGTGGGAGGATTCTTTTCCGGTACCGCGGATTTCGATCCGGGTACGGGGAATGACAACAAGACCAGCGCCGGCGGTTCCGAC
>CAYQRT010000309.1:0-3939 GCA_964419695.1 uncultured Spirochaetaceae bacterium
GTGACTCCCGACGATTCCCTCCCGCCCGATGATACGCCGCCGGACGATACCACGGTGACTCCCGACGATTCCCTCCCGCCCGATGATACGCCGCCGGACGATACCACGGTGACTCCCGACGATTCCCTCCCGCCCGATGAAGCCGCCGCGGACGGGACGGCGACGGACACGCCGGCCGGCGATACCGTGTCTGCGGATGACACGAACGGCGCGGCGGAGGATACGGCCCAACCGGCTCCGGCTGAAGAACCGGACCGGGTAAAACCAATCAAACCGTTCATTGCTTTATCCCTGGCCGGCTCCTATCTGTTTGGGCAGGAGATTCCCTTCTTTGACGGATTGACGCGCCTTACCATGAATATTGAGTTTTTTCACATCCACGCCTGGTACCAGCTTATGGCCGACGCGAACGGCTCATATCTCAATACGTTCTCAACCAACCTCGGGCTGGTGTTGGATTTTGACACAGTTGTCTCATCCATATTCGCCGGAATCTTGGTGCAGGAAGGTTCGGCTCCGGCCTTCTCTTTCGGAACTGATCTGAAATTCGCCATCACCGATAATTTCTTCCTGGAGCTCTACACCCTCCTTTCCTTTAATGCACCATTTTTCAACGCCATTCTCGTACCCAGCCTGAACCTGGTCGTCGGACCGCTGACCGTGGGCGCCGGCTTCAACCTCTACGATTACAGCGGCCTGGTCGTCTTCGGGCCGTCGGTCTCCCTGGGCCTCTGGTTCTAAAAAAGAGAGACGAACGTATGAGCGACGGACAACCCAATCCCTGCCCGGCCTGCGGCCGCTACGACAACCGTGTCCTGACCGTGGACGCGGTCGTGCTGGACGAGGGGCAGGTCCTGCTTATCAAACGGAAGAATGATCCCTATGCCGGGTACTGGGCCCTTCCCGGAGGCTACGTGGATTTCAACGAAACCGCCCAAGCCGCGGCCCACCGCGAACTGGAGGAAGAGACCGGCCTGTCGGCCCTGTCGTCCGTCTTTGCGGGGTTGTTCGACGAACCGAGCCGTCATCCCCACCAGGTCGTCTCCGCCGCCTACCTGGTGGCGGCTTGGGAAGGGGAACTCAAAGCCGGTGACGACGCGGCCGAGGCCGCCTGGTTCCCGGTGGACGCCCTGCCGGACGCTCTGGGTTTCGACCACCGCCGGATCATCGCCCAGGCCCTGGGCGCGGAATAAGCAACGCTCTCCTGCGGTCATTGACGGGAAGCGCCGGCTTTACTATGATAGAGAAGGTTGCGTATGGCAAAATGTGCCGGCAGCCGGATTAGGTGGCCGCATGAAACGTATTTTGAGCCTCCTCTGCATCATGAGCATCCTTACCGCCTGCCAGAAAGCGTCCCCCGCCCTCCCCAGCCTGACCAAGGATGAAATCACCGGCACGCGACTCTGGCAGCGCATCACCGTTGAACAAAATTACCAATCCTACCCCGAATGGCCCGGCTTCGAAGGCCTTCAGATCGGCCAGTCACCGCACGGCCGCTACCATGAGATCTATATCAATCGCGTGTTGCGGGACGCCCTGCCCATAGCCAGCCGTCTCGCCCCCGACGGGAGCATTCTGGTCAAGGTGAACTTCGATGAAGAGAAACGGAACGTCGGCTACACGGTCATGGCCAAGGCGGCGGGATACGACGCCGTCCACAATGACTGGTTCTGGGTCGCCTATACCCCGGAAGGCCAGGTGAAAATGGAGGGGAAACCCGACTACTGCATCAGCTGCCACGAGGGGAAGAAACCGAACGATTACATCATCGTGCGCTCGTTGGACGAGCCGCTCGCGGGTGCCGGCCAATGAAGATCAATTCCATCCGGGTCAAGATTGTTTCCCTGATCTCTTTGGTCCTGCTGCTGATCATGGCCGTTTCGCTGTATGTTTCGGTCACGACCCAGCGGAACAACCTGCTGGACGCCACGCAGAGCACCCTGTTCACGAACACCGACATGCTCAACCGGGTCATCCGCAACATCATGATCAACGGCGAGGCGCCGATCGCCGTGGACACTATGAAAAGCCTGTCGGAGATCCCCCAGTTTCAGGAGATCAGGATTTACCGGGTGGACGGCACCAACGCGTTTAATGACTACACCACGCTCGATTTTGTCAACCGGTTCCAAAGCAGGATTAAATTCACCAAAACACCGCGTCTGGAAAAAAATATCTTCAATGACCCGAATTTCCAAAAGGTGCTGGAGACCAGCTCCCCGCTCGAAAACCGGGACCTGGAGAAAGAGAAACGCATAGAATATTTTTATCCCATCCTCAACAACGACAACCGCTGCAAGGCCTGCCACGGCGATCCCGCCACCGGGGAGGTCTCCTTCGTCCGCGGCGTGGCGCATTTCACCATTTCGGTGAAAAACACCATCGACCAGATCAACAGAACCACCCTGCTCTTCAGCCTCTTTTTCGCCGGGATCGCGGTCGGCTTCGCCGTCATCCTCATCTTCTTCATGCGGGGCCTCATCATCCGGCCCCTGGAGCACATCGGCGAGGCGGTGACGGCCATCGGCAAAGGGGACCTGGAAGCCCGCGTTCAGATTAAAAACAAGGACGAACTGGGGATCCTGGCCGCCAAGATCAATGACATGATCAAAGGCCTGAACGAACGCTTCCACCTTTCCAAGTACGTGTCACGCACCACGGAAAACCTGATCGTGCGGGGAGGCACGTCGGACGTTCAGAGCGAGAAGAAACGCATCACCGTGCTTTTCTCCGACATCCGCGGGTTCACCTCCTACACCGAGGCCCAGGAACCGGAGAACGTGATCCGCGAACTGAACGGCATCCTGGAGGTCCAGGCGGAAATCGTGGAGCGGTACGGCGGCGATATCGACAAATTCGTGGGGGACGAATTGATGGCGGTCTTCCCGGACGATTTGACGGCCGTCCGCTGCGCCGTGGACCTGGTCAAGGCGGTGTACGCCCTCAACAAACGGCGGAACACGGAGCTTTACATCGGCGTGGGCGTCAACTGCGGCGACGTGATCGCCGGCAACATCGGCAGCGCCAACCGCTTGGAATACGCGGTCATTGGGGACACGGTCAACCTGGCCTCCCGCCTGTGCGGCCTGGCAAAAAAGAACATGATCCTCCTCTCGGAGGCGGTGTATGAAAACGTGAAGGACCGGGTGGACGCCCGGCTCGTGGCCAACCAGAAGATCAAGGGCAAGGCCAAGACCGTCAACGTCTACGCGGTCAAGGCGGTCAAAGCCGAGAGCTGAAGCGGAGCGTCTGTTTTTCAGGGAACGGAGGATTGCGTCGCGGCCATGATCGCCAGCGCCCGGACGCGCACTTCACGATTATCGTGTTCTGTCAGCGACACGGTCAATGTCACATGAATTTCGACGCCCAGTTCCCCCAAAGCCTCCAGCGCTTTGAGCTGCATTTCCAAGGAAACGTTTTCACCCGCGGCCCAGCGAAGGAGGGCCCGCCGGCCGCGCGCATCGTTCTTCTTATAAAGCGCCAACGCCAGCTTTACCGCTAGACGAGAGCTCCCGGCATGATCCTTTTCATCGTCCGCCTGGGCCTGGTAATCCATCTCCGCCGTCAAGGCGTCCCGCACGAGCGGATCGGAGAGAACGGGCTCCAGTGCCTCATCGTAGTCGTAATATTCCAGCAACCCCCGACGCAGGGAGGAAAGAAGCAAGGACGTGGCGCGGGGGGTACCCAAAAAGCCCAACGCCCGAGCGGCCCTGCCCCGGACAAAATTGTCATCATCAAAGAGGAACATGTCGATGATCCTGTGCTCCGACGGCCTGTCCCGCAACATCCCCAGAGATACGGCCGCCCGTCCCCGTAGCGTATGCTTCGATGAACCGAGCAACGCCCGCAGCCTGGCCCTGACCGCGGGCGTGTCCAGCGCGCCCAGCGTTTTCACGGCCAGTTCGGGAACGAAATCGGCCGTCTCTCTGCCGATCAGGT
>CAYQRT010000310.1:0-3922 GCA_964419695.1 uncultured Spirochaetaceae bacterium
ACGTGCTTCCCAATTCCAACCCCCAGAAAAAGGTGCTCGCGGCGTTTAAAAAGGAATACGAAGCCACATACAGGGAGGAAGTGAGCACGTTCGCCGGACACGCCTATGACGCGCTCATGCTCCTGGTCCAGGCCATCAAAATCGCCGGTTCAACGGATCCAGCCAGGGTGCGCAACGCCATGGAAAGAATCAAGGATTTCCCCGGCACGGGCGGCATCTTCAATTTCTCCGCCGCCGACCACAACGGCCTCACCATGGACGCCTTCGAAATGTTCACGGTCAAGAGCGGAAGATTCGCGCTGTATACGAAATAGTTTCGACCGTCATACCTATTGGTGCGGAGTGCTCCCCGGGGAGCGCTCCGCTTTTTTTATCCCCGTCATCGGCTTGACCGCCCCGGGAAAAACACCTATCATTTTCATGAACACCCGCCGGCACCACGGGTGAAGGAGTCACGGCATATGATTGGTTGGAGAGAGATCGTCCTGATCATCGCGGCGATCATTTTAGTTTTCGGAGCGACACAGATTCCCAAAATCGCCCGCGCCCTGGGGCAAGGCCTCAAGGAATTCAAGAAAGCGGCCAAGGAAGCCAAGGATTCCGATACAGACGAAAAAAGCGCCCGGCAAAAGCCTAAAAAAAGGAAGTAGCGGCGCGGTGTCCGCACCCTCATGAAAAACCGATCGGCCGACAGCATGTCCTTTTGGGAGCACGTGGAGGAGTTCCGCCGGCGGGCCATTGTGGCCGCCCTGTGCGTGGCGGCGGGCTCCGTGGCCGGCTACCTGCTCTTCCCCTGTTTCGTGAACATGATACACCGGGCGGTGGGCGAACACCTCTACGCCTTCGCCGTGACCGAAGGCCTCCTGGTCCGGCTGAAAACCGCCATATCCCTGGGCTTGTTCATCAGCCTGCCCGTGATCGTCGGTGAAATCGCGCTTTTTGTCCTGCCCGCGCTCGCTCCCCGGGAGAAGGTCATCCTCATCGTCCTGCTTGTCGCCGCGTTTACACTCTTTGCGGGGGGCCTGGCCTTCGCCTTCCGGGGCGTGCTGCCTTTGACCGTTCAATTCCTGCGGTCACCCGAATTTTTCCCGGACAACGTCAGCCGGCTCATCTCTTTCCGCGACTTTCTCGATTTCTTCCTGACGTTTCTCGTGAGTTTCGGCGTCTGCTTTCAATTTCCCATCGTCATGCTTCTGGCCCTCAAATTCAACGTCCTCCCCCTGCGGTTCTTTACCCGCCACTTTAAAATCGTCGTCATTCTCATCTTTGTGCTCGCGGCCGTGATCACGCCGCCGGACGTGGTCTCTCAAATCGCCCTGGCCCTGCCCCTGCTGGCCTTATATTCCCTGACGCTCCTGATCGCCAAAATCACCGGGCTGGGCAAAACCGTCCGGGAAAAACGGTCCGGCGCCCGCCGGCCGACGCACCCGAAGAAGAGGGCCACCCGGTCCGGGAAGGGGAACGACTAGCATGTTCGGCATCGGTTTGGGAGAGATCCTCCTCATCCTGTTCGTCGCCTTTCTCATCGCGCCCCGTGAAATTCCCAAAATGCTTAAACGGATCGGACAGTTGTTCGCGGGACTGGAGAATATCAAACGGGAACTCACGGACGTGGAACGGGAAGTGACGGACACCGCCCGTGAGATCACGGAAACCGTGTCCGGGAAAAAACAACCGCCGTCCCCGGCCCGGGCTCACCGGCGGGCGGGACGGTCACGCGGCCAGGCGGCGGCGGGCAACACCGCTGCGGTCACACGATCCGCGCGCCGGCCGAAGCGCGGGCCCGCCCCTTAATCGTCCGAGGGCACGGCCGCCGGTTCGGACGCGCCGGTCTCCTCTTCGTCCCCGCAACACTCAATGTACTCGAGCGACTGGTGGCGGAAATAGGTGTTGTAGAGTTCCGCGTAGTAGCCGCCGCGGGCCAGGAGCGCCTCGTGGTTCCCCTGCTCTATAATCTTCCCGTGATCGATGGCGATGATGCGGTTGACGCGGCGCACCGTGGACAGACAGTGGGCGATGACGATCACCGTGCGGTTGTGCATGATGGTTTCCAGTCCCTCCTGGATCAACTCCTCGGTGAAGGGATCGACGCTGGAGGTGGCCTCGTCCAGGATGAAAACCCGCGGATCACGCAGGAGCACGCGGGCCAGGGCGATGAGCTGGCGCTGGCCCATGGAGACGTTGGCGCCGCGCTGGCCGACCACCGTGTCCAATCCGGACGAAAGGTCCTTGACCCACTCGCCGCGCCCGATGTGGTAGGCGGCGGTGCGGATCTGTTCGTCCGTGCTCTCGGGCCGCCCGTAGCGGATATTGTCGCGCACGGAGCCGGAGAAGAGAAACGGGTCCTGCGGCACCACGCCGATGTGCTTCCGGTACCAGGCCAGGTCGAGCGTGCGCACGTCATGACCGTCCACCAGGAGCGCTCCCTCCTGAAACTCGTAGAACCGGGCGATGAGCCGGGCGATGCTCGACTTGCCCGCGCCCGTGTGCCCCACGAAGGCCACGGTCTCGTCGGGGGCGATGGACAGGGAAAAGTCCTTGAGCACGGGTTCGTCCGCTTTGTACCGGAAATCCAGGTTCTTGAATTCGATGCCGCCCTTGAATACGTCCGGCGTCGCGCCGCCCGACTGTTTGACCTTGGACGTGGAATCGATGAGCGAGAACACGCGCTCGGCCGCGGAGAGCCCGTCCTGGAACTGGCTCCAGAACGAGGCCATGCTCATGAGGGGAAAGAAGAAGAACCCGACCGCCTGCATGAACAGGTACCAGTTGCCCGGCGTGAGGCCGGCCGTCTTGAGCGAGACGCCCGAGGCCGCGATCAGGGCGGCGATGCCGATGCCGGACAGCGCGCCCAGCAGCGGGAAAATGGTGGAAAGCGTCAGGCCGCGGCGCAGGCCCACCTGGTAGCCCTGGGTGTTGTTGGCCAGGAAGGTGCCGTAGAGCGCCCCCTCCTGCCGGAAGGTCTTGGCCACGTGGATGCCGGAGATCGACTCCTGGATCTGGCTGTTGATCTTGGCGGTGAAGCGCTTGGCGCGGCGGGTGACCCGGCGGGCCACGCGCCGGAAACTCAAGGCGATCAACACGGCGACCGGGGCAAAGGCGATGAGGAGCAGGGTCAGGGGCAGGCTGATGAAGCCCAGCCAGATAAACATGATGAGGAACATGACGATCTCGGTGACCAGGTCGGTGAGCAGGGTGAGAATGTAGGAGAAGTCCTGCGTGTCCGAGGTGATGCGGCTGACGATTTTGCCCGTGGGGTGCTCGTCAAAGAAGGAGAGATCGTGCTTGAGGACCGCGCGGGAGGCGTCCTCCTGCAGGCGTACCACCAGGTTGCCGATCACCACCGTGTTGAGGCGCTGCAGGAGGTAGTTGAACATCCAGCTGCCTACGCCCAGGATAAGGATGCCCCCGGCCAAAAGGGCCACGGCCAGGGGCGTCACCGCGGTTACGATGATATCCAGAGCCTTGGAAATGAGGATGGGGCTGAAGGTGGAGGCCACGGTATTCAGGAAGAGGGTGGCGCAGATGACGGCGATCCGGCCGCGGAAGGGCTTGAGGTAGTCAAGGATTCGTTTGAACAGCTGCCGGTCCGAGTAGACCCGGTCGTAGGCTTCGGTTTCCAATCCGTCCAGGATGAACGCCATACGTCAATTCCTCCGGAAGATGCGCGCGTATTCGGGACTGGTGCGCAGCAGGTCCTCGTGCGTGCCGCAGGCCGTCATCCTCCCCGCCTCCAGCACCAGGATGCGCGAGGCCCAGCGGATCTGGCTCAGGCGGTGGGTGATGATGAAGGTGGTGCGTTGGCGGCTGATATGCCGCATGGCCTTCTGGATCTCGTCCTCGGTTCGGGAGTCGATGGCGCTGGTGGAGTCGTCCAGGATCAGGATGCGCGGGTCGGTGAGGAAGGCGCGGGCGATGGCGA
>CAYQRT010000311.1:0-3921 GCA_964419695.1 uncultured Spirochaetaceae bacterium
CCCGTGGACGCCTGGCTGACCGAGTATTTCCGTCCCTTAAGCGGACGGCTGCATGCTCTGGCTGCCAAGTACGCCCGGGATCCGGGGGCGTTGGAAGTGCTGCGGCGGGAGGAGGCCGAGATCGAGGTGTTTAAAACCAACCCGGATAACTTCGCTTCAGCGTTTTACATTTTGAAAAAAGGAATGTTCAAGGAGCCGGAACGGGTAATACTGGCGAAATGATTGTCCCGTTTCCCCGGCGGAACGAACGCGTCAGGCGATCCTCTTCTCAATCCGGCTGACCAGAAACGTCAACCAGCGGCTGGGTTCCTTCTTCCGGCCGAAATCGAAATCCGCGTAGGCGGTGACGATCGATTCGGGGGTATACTTCCCGTCACGCGCTTTGGCCCGCACGGTTCCGAGCATTTCCTTGAATTGCTTGTTTTTCACCGCGTAGGGGAAGAGTGACAATACGTCGAGTACCCGGAGGATGCCGTAGGCGGCGGCCGGATATTTCAGTTTGACAAAGTCGGTGCCGATGCCGAATCCGTAGGGACGCCATGGTTCGGACCGCCGCTCCCAGTGGGCGAGCAGCAGGTCGATGGCGCCATTGAAGCGTTTGTCCGTTCTGAACTCCGGGAACTGTCCCAGGAGCATGAGTATGTTCTGGTTGTCCATGGGACAGGATTCGCTTTTCTCCAGCTTCCCGCCCCGGGCCCGTTGTCGGGCGCAATGCCAGCCGCCGTCAAGACGCATGGAATCAAAAATGAGTTTGATGAACGCGTCGAGCTTCCCCCCGTCGTCGTAGTGCATCCTTTTCAGGGCGGTGAGAAGGATGACCGGGATGCAGAAGAAGTCGGGTTTCATGTCTTTCATGGTCACGAATTTTCCGTCCGGGCGCTGCAGGTCATATATGATTGACGCTTCTTTTTCCAGCCCGAGGTCCTTGACCGTGAAACCGATGTCCGCCAGAAAAAAGAGATCCCAATACAGGCGGCCCTTATACGAATGTTTCCCTGTTTTCAGCGCGGGCAGGCCGGCGGGGGCTTTGAGTCCGACCGTGATTTTTTTGATGGCCGGATCCGCCAGGGCGGCCGCCACCGCCGGCTTGTTATCCAAGAGCTGTTTTTCCACGGCATGGCGCAGCCAGGCCGGTCCTTCCAGAAGCCAAGCAAGCGTATGCTTATTCATAATTCATAAGTACTCCCTAAAAAAACCCGCGGAGAGCTCGTCCCCGCGGGTCTTGAATGTCCCGAAACGTATCGCAGGCCGTCTACGCCTTCTTGGCCTCTTCATAGGCCCACTCCAGCCAGGGCAGGAGCTTTTCCACGTCGGAGGTCTCTACCGTGGCGCCGCACCAGAAGCGCAGGCCCGGGGGCGCGTCGCGGTAGGCGCCGCAGTCCTTGGCCGCGTTTTCCTTGTCGAGCATCTTCACAAACGCTTTCACCTGGTCCGGGGTGAGGTCGATCTTGAAGCAGACACTTGTGTTGGAGCGGATTTCTTTGGATTCCGCCAGGAACTGCAGCCACTTGTGTGATTCCACGAATTTTTCGAATACCTTGAGGTTGGCGTTGGAGCGCTCCTTGAGGCCCTTGAGACCGCCCACGCTTTCCGCCCAAGCCAGGGCGTCCAGGTAGTCCTCATTGGCCAGCATGGAGGGGGTGTTGATGGTGGAGCCCTCGAAGATGGCCGAGGCCACTTCGCCTTTCTTGCTCAGGCGGAAGATTTTGGGCATGGGCCAGGGAGGCGTGTAGGTTGTGATGCGTTCCACCGCGCGCGGTGAGAGGATGAGCATGCCGTGGGCCGCCTCGCCGCCCAATACCTTCTGCCAGGAAAAGGTAATGACGTCCAGCTTCTGCCAGGGCACGTCCATTGCAAAAACGGCCGAGGTGGCGTCGCAGAGGGTGAGGCCTTCCCGGTTGTCCGGGATCCAGTCCCCGTTGGGGATCTTGACGCCCGAGGTGGTGCCGTTCCAGACGAAGACCACGTCGTTCTTGAAGTCGGCCTGTTTCAGGTCGGGCAGCTTACCGTAATCGGCGCTGAACACCCGGGTGTTGGGGATCTTCAACTGCTTTTCAATGTCGGTGGCCCATTCCTTGCCGAAGGACTCCCAATAGAACACGTCCACGCCGCGCGGTCCCAGGAGCGACCACAGGGCCATCTCCATGGCGCCCGTGTCCGAGGCGGGTACTATGCCCACCAGGTAGTCGGCCGGGACGCCCAGGACGCGCTTGGTGTCTTCGATCGATTTTTTCAGTTTTTCCTTGCCGAGCGAACTCCGGTGCGATCTCCCCAGGGGGGCGGATGACAGGTTTTCCAGTTTGTATCCGGGGCGCTTGGCGCACGGTCCGGAAGAAAAATTGGGGATGGTCGGTGTTACCGTAGGTTTCATGAATTTCCTCCTTTGCCAGGTGATCGACCGAAAGACGACTCTGTGAATCCGCCGGTGGCCCGGAGGGGCGAGCCGGCGGTCTGATAGATAATAGAAGAAGCGGGGCGGCTTGTAAAGACTTCATTCGCGCCGGAGCTTGTCCGATTTTCTTCCTTCATCCTTCCCGCAATCCGCGTAAATGTGTATATTGGGAACTTCGAAAACCCTCGATTTCAAGGAATGGAGGGTTTTCGAAGTTCCTTAGACGAATCGATATTTCCTCTAGGAGAATGAAAATATCGATTCGTCACAGGGAGTCGAACCCTCGAAAAACAGTAGTTTTTCAAGGGTCCTTATTTCCACTGCCGGCGGCCTCGGGCCGGAGAAAAGCCCCTGCGGAGTCACCCTATCATACAGCGGATAATAGAACGCCTGCGGCGGATCCATCCCGATATCCTCCTCTTCGCCATCGCCCTGGTCGGCCTGGGGATCGGTCAAGGCATGGTGGACTCCACGCTCAACAATTTTCTCAAAGAGACGTTCCAGATTGAGCAAATGCAGCGGACGATCCTGGAACTACCCCGGGAGACGCCGGGTTTCCTGGTGGCCTTCGTCTCCGCCATTCTCTTTTTCTTCGGGCCCCGGCGTACGGCCATGATCGCCAACCTGCTGGCCGCCGCGGGCATGGTGCTCGTGGCCCTCTTCTCCGTCAACTTCCCCGTCATGCTCATCTGGCTGTTCATCTTCAGCCTGGGCCAGCATATCTTTCTGCCGCTCAACTCCAGCCTGGGCATGGACCTGGCCCGGGAGGGCGGACACGGCCGGCGGTTGGGGCAGTTCGGCGGGGTGCAGAACCTGGCCTATATTCTGGGCAGCCTGACCGTCTTCCTCGGCTTCGGGTTCCTGGCCTTCAATTTCCGGGTGTCCTTCCTGTTTGCCGCCGGCGGGTACCTCCTGGCCGCGGTCATGTTCTTTTTCATGAAGCCGGACAAGCCCGTGCCCGGCCACCTGCGCTTCAAGCTCCAAAAAGAGTACGGGCTCTTCTATTGGCTCAACATCCTCTACGGCACGCGCAAGCAGATCTTCCTCACCTTCGCTCCCTGGGTGCTGGTGCAGGAGTTCGGGCAGAAGACCCAGACCATGGCGATTCTTTTGGTGGTCGCGGGGGTGATCGGCATCGTCTTCAAGCCGCTTTTGGGGCGGCTCATCGACCGGCTGGGCGAGCGGTTTATCCTGGCCGGGGAGGCGGTTATTCTTGTCTTTGTCTGCCTGGGCTACGGCCTGACCAAGCGGCTCTTCGGGCCCGAGATCGGCCTGGCCGCGGCCTTCGTCTGCTTCGTTATGGATTCGCTCCTCATGTCCGTGACCATGGCCCGCGCCACCTGGCTCAAGAAGATCGCCCGCCATCCGGACGAGGTGGCGCCCACCTTGAGTATGGGCACCACCATCGACCACGTGTTTTCCATCAGCGTCGCCCTGCTGGGCGGACTGATCTGGAACGCCCTGGGGTATGAGATGGTCTTTGTCATGGGCGGGGTGATCGCCGTGGTGAACTTCTTTTCGGCCCTGCG
>CAYQRT010000312.1:0-3893 GCA_964419695.1 uncultured Spirochaetaceae bacterium
GAGTATCTTTCCGCCGGGGAATGACCGCGGCCTCCCGCTCCGAGGCCGCCGGCTGAAGCGGGGCGGTGTTTGTGAAGCAGGCTACTTTCTGGACACCAGGGACACCACGGTTTCCAAATGCCAGGTGTGCGGAAACATATCCACGGGCCGGATGTCACCCAGCAGATACCCGCCTTCAATCAGGAGGGCGCAATCGCGGCTCAGCGTCAGGGGATCGCACGAGACGTATGCCAATCGCGGTATCTTCAATCTGACCAGTTCCCGGATGGTGTGCGTATCGCAGCCGGCACGGGGCGGATCGAGGATCAGGGCATTGACATCCCCGGGTTGGAAGGAATGAAGCCCCTGCGCCGTGGAACACGATCGAAACAAGGCGTTGTCGATACGGTTCAAACGGGCATTGAGCCGGGCCGCGTCCACAGCCGCGGGGTTGCCCTCGATGCCGACCACCGACCGCGCCTCCCGGGCCAGCTCCAGCGAGAAAAAACCCACCCCCGCGTACAGGTCGACCACGGTTTCGTTTCTGGTGACCTTGAGAAGATTCTTGACGGTCTCGAGCAGCGTGACGGCTTGGAAGTAGTTGATCTGAAAGAAAGCGTCCGGGGGAATTCTGAATTCCAGTCGTCCCACGCGTTGGGAGAGAAAGGGCAGGCCGGCCAAAAGTCTGGTGCCCGCTTCAGTCCTGACTGCCGCCGATGACAGGGAGGGATGGGACTGGAGCAATTTTTTGGCAAACGAGGTCAGAGATGGCGGCGCCTGGTCCGCGTACATGGTCAGCCCGCATTCGTGCCTGGTTCCCCGCAGATGAATTTGCGTCACCGGCGGTGGAAACGATACCCGGGAAAGTTGGTGGAAAACACGCTGGATGAGCGGTAGTTCCATGGGACAGTGATCAATGGGGACCAAATCCTTGGAATTTTCCTTCATCAGTCCGAATTGCCCGTTCCGGTGGCGAACCATGGATAATTTATTGCGACAGGCGGTGGGATCGCGCATGGGGACCACGGGAGCGGGCGTTACTTTCACGCCCAATGCCTTGGTCAGGGATTTGGAAAGGATGCGCTGCTTCCAGAGCAGCTGAGCAGGGTAATCGACGTGCAGCCATTGGCAGCCGCCGCAACCCTCAAGAAAAAACGGACAATCCGGTTTGACCCGGTGGGGCGACGGGGAGACCATGGCCACGATATCCGCGCTGCTGAAATTTTTACGCTGGCGCTTGATCCGGACCTTCACCCGGTCTCCCGGGACCCCCCGGGGCACAAAGACGAGGCCGGTACCGTATTTGGCGCAGGCGTCGCCGCCGTATTCAAGGGAAGTCAGGTGGCATTCGATGATGTCGCCGGGAACGGAACTGCTGCCCAGGGGGAACCTCGTCGTACGGAATCTGGTGATGGCGCGGGCCAAAAGCGATTACACAAGGGAACCTCGAAACACCACTGTTTTTCGAGGTTCACACAATATAATACAATCCAGTCGTTCTGAAAAGCGCACCGTCATTTCCAGGTGCGGTGTTTTCACGGTTGATACGGGTCAGGTTTTTCCGTAGATTAGGACCATGACCGCACAGAGCATTACCCGGCGGGAAGAGACGATCATTTTCAATGTTCCGTACACCTACATCGTCTTTGCCAATGGAGACGAACTGTACGTGACCCGCTACGGTCTGCCCTTTCTGGAAAACCTCTTCCCGGAAAACATCTGGACCGATGCCGAATGGTTCAACAGGAATTCGGTCCGGCTGTGCGGCACCAGCTGCCTCTACAAGGTGCGGACCAGAAGCGGCCAGGGCCTGACCCGCGACGTGGTCATCAAATGGAACCGCATGGGACAGGAGATCCCCGGCGCTGAACTGGACGAAGCACTCCTGGACGCTGACTTCAACAGCCCCTTCGAGGAATTTTCTTTGGTTATGGAGCTGCGCCGCGCCCGTAACGCCGGTGAAGACCGGATGGTGACGCACAAGCCGTACGCCATCTACGTACCGGCGGAGAAAATCTCCCTCTGGCAGAGCGGCCGGCGGGAAGACAAATTCGAACGGCTGGTAAGCAGCCACAAGGACGTTTCCATCGACATCCGCCGCCTGTACGCGGTGATCTACGAATGGATCCGGGGAACGGACGCCGCCGAACTCTGCGCCCAGGGCAGCATTACCAACCACGAGATCGAGCAGTTGACCCTGCAGATGGACGACATGCTCTGTGCCAAGGGTTTCCGGGTCAGGGACAGAAAGCCCCAGCATATCATCCTGCGCAAGATCGGCCACGACGCGTTTCTCAAGGACCGGCACGGTGAATACCGGGTGGGATTAATTGATTTTGAGCTTCTGGAACGGTTGCCCGACCGGGAATCGCAGGTGCGCCGCATCCGGCGCAGCGCCTATTTACAGAAACAGAAGGACCGTTTCAATCCGGACGTGGTTCCGCCCCTGCCGCCCCACCTCTCCCGGGTCAACCTGCTGGGTGTTGATTACGTTTACGGACGGGTGCCCGCCACCTCCGGCGCTCTCTGGGTGGTGGGGCTGGACCCCGACCTCTTCGAGTATTTTCTGCCGGAGAAATGGGAGCAGACGCCGCATATCAAGCTGTCGGTCGACCATGAGATCTTCTACACCATGACCAAGGACAACATTCATTTGGTCTTCAAGCTTTCCAAGGTGGGCATGACACCGGATCTTGATCCCTTTAAGGCCCGTGAGCGGCGGATTATTGAACACGGGTACAACAGCCCGTTCGAGGAGGTCAGTCTCGCCTTTCAGCTGTCCCGGGCCGGCCTGCCCACCATCTACCCCCGGGGCATTTACCAGTCCGGACACAAGATCGGCGTGGCGGATTACCTGGTCTCAGACATGCGGCTGGACTCGCACCAGTCGCTGCGGACGCCTTCGGGCGGACAGGTGTTGGTCAGGGACCGCGACTACATCATCATCTACGGCTACTGGAACGGCCCGGACGAAAAACTCTCCCAGAAGGATTCGGATTATTACGAAGGCATCGACGCCCTGCGCGCCTACAAGGAAAAAATAATCGACCGCAACGAATACCTGCGCCTGATGCACGTCATGAAGGGACGATTGCACGAGGCGGGCCTGGAGGATTTAAACCTCAAGGGCAGTCATTTTCTGCTTTCCTTCGACAGCGCCGGAAACATTATCCGAAACGCGGACGGTGTGCCTGAAATGCGCTACAGTAATTTTGAATTTTTAAAGCACATATAGCAAAAAAGGAGCACCCCATGCTGGACATGCTTAAGTTATATGCGGTGTTCAACCGGGACATGGATAATGTCGTTATAGACCTGCTCTCAGGTTTCCCCGCCGCGGAACTGGATCTGGAGCGTAATATTTTCTGTCATACCATAAGGAATCTTTTTACCCATATCGCCCGGGCCGGCTGGTATTACCAGGCCGCGATACGCCGTATATCATACGGAAAATATTTGGACGATATCGGCACATACGAAGAGGTCATCCCCAAAATGGAATCGTCCTTTGAGGCGGCCGCCGGAGTGCTCAAGGAGGAGGATGAACGGTTGGTGGCCCTGACGCAGCTTCTCCCCGCCCGGGATCTGGCCCTTACCATGAAAAATTTCCAGATGTACGACGGAAGGGTGGCGGTTGTCTCCATCGGTGAAGTGCTCCTGCAGCACATGACCCACCAGACCCACCACCGGGGCCAGCTGTCCCAGATTCTGGACGAACAGGGGATCGTTCACGATATCGGCAATATCTGGCCGTACGTGAAGGACGATCCCGCGGGCGACACCCGCCTGGCCTGAAAGCGGGGCGCCGTGCCGATCGCGCCGGTGCGGAGACGGTTTTTAATGCAGCCCCCGTCCGGACATCCGCGAACGCCAGGGTTTGATTTTACATTCTTTTTACACTGACCCCTGCACAC
>CAYQRT010000313.1:0-1382 GCA_964419695.1 uncultured Spirochaetaceae bacterium
ACCTGCAGGGTGACGGGCTCGGTGTCCACCCCGTCGGCCGTGGCCGTACCGTCGTCAAACACGGCGGTCACGTGGTCGGGTAAAGGCTGCGGCGGGACCAAGGTCGAATACGTACGGAACGGCAGGGCGCTGTTGGCGGTGTTATTGTTGGTGAACCAGAATTCGGCGGTGTTGATCCCGTCGGGCGGCGCGCCGGTGCCGACGATGTGCAGCCGCCAGGAGCCGTTGTCCTCCGTCCCCGCTATGGCCTGGCTGCCCGTGCCGGCGTCCGCATATTTGGCCGTGGAGTTGCCCGAAACCCCGGGTCCCACCGCCCAACCGGCCCCGCTTTGCACGTACGCGTTGAGCGTGGCGTTGCCGTCCACGTCCCAGTTCCAGGCGTACATGCTGCCGCCCGTGCCGTCCGGCACAAAAGGATATATGTCCCACGTATTCCCGTTCATGAGGTTCATGTTCCAGGAATAGGCGAACGAACGTCCTCCGGTCACGCCCGTGGGCACGCCGGAAGCGGCGTAAGAGACGTCCACTTGGAATCCGTTCTTGATCCAGCCGCCGTCGGTGGCCGCTTCAATGATGAGCTTGAAATAGCGCTTGTTGCCGATGAGTTCTCCCTGGCCGGCGTAAAAAGCCTGCGGTGTGCCGGGCCCGTACCACCAGGTCTGGCCGCTGCCTGAGTTCCGGGCGTAGTCCGTGTTGGTCCATTGGCAGATTTGCAGGGTGCCGGCGGCGCCGTTATAGGGACTCACCACCGGATTGGCGTAATCGATGATTTTGGAAACCGGATGGGAAAGCGCGCCCGAACCGCCCACCAGGGTGAAGATGGTGCGGGGATTGGTGACCGCGCCGGCGGGAACAGCGGCCGTGTGCGTGGAGGCCGAATCGCAGGGATCGGCGGCCGTGTCAATGAAACGCATGTCGGCGTCAAAGACGGCCAAATAGAGGGCGGCTGTCTCCGTATCCGGTATTTCTATGAACACCACATTATACGTGTCGAGACTGCCGCTGGCCGCGCCATTGGTCACCCCCAGGTAGTTGGCCGCGCCTTGGGGTATGCGCGTATCGGTTTGGGCCGCCAGCGCCGCCGCCGCGCCCAACAGACAAACGGAAAACCACAACACCTTAATGTTACGCGACGCAGGAAACACCCGCATTGGGTTCATTCACCTCTGTACACTGAAATAATAAAAGTTACGGTTTTACATAGGCAAGCGTTACTTGACCACCAGTACCTTGCGCGTTTCGTCGATATCGGGTGCCACTATCTTGATGAAGTACAGTCCCCGGGCCACAATGCGCGTGCCGCGGTTGCGGCCGCCCCAGGCCGTGGAATGCTCGCCCGCGGTCAACCAGCCGGCGTAGAGTACGTCTACAATGTCTCCGGC
>CAYQRT010000313.1:1392-3875 GCA_964419695.1 uncultured Spirochaetaceae bacterium
GAACACCTGGATGGTCACGTTGCCGTCGCGCGGCAGCACGTAGCGTATTTTCGCAAACTCGCCCCGCGTGGGGTTGATGACGTTATTGAAAATCTCGACGTTCCCCTTCTGGGTGCCGCCGGGCGCGTGAATGCCGAACGCGAAGGGCCTGACGCTGCGGTACCAGTTGGAGGCGTTGGGCTGTGACAATCGCCCGTATAAAAGTCCGCCGAAGCGGATGTAGAATTCGATAAGGGTCTCGTTGACGAACAGCGCGTCCGAAAAATCGGGGGTAAAACTCGGACCGCCGGCGATGGATCCGTCCGGAGTGATGAGAGTGCTTACCAACCCATAAATAGGAGCCACGCCGAAAATGGTATGGTCGGGCAGCCAGAGCGGCATATTCTGATACGTATTGGCGGTATCCGCGTTCCAGATTAAAAGATTGGGATTAACTCCGGTCGCGGTGCCGGTCATGGTCAGGATCCCCGGCTGGTCCTGCACCCACTGTGACCCGTCAAAAACGGTCACGTATCCCACACCTTCAAGACCGGGTTCGCGGGGCGTGGGATCGAACATGATGAAGGTAATAGGTTCCTGCCCGGTAACGGTGAGGATGATGTCGGAGACATTGTGAGTGCCGCCGCCCACCAGGGCGTTGCCGGCCGCGTCCACCACATTGGCGTTGGTCATGGCCGTGGCTCCGGTGACCTCCGCCGGGGTAAAGGCGTTTTGGTAGGTCAGCAGGTATTCCCTGTTGCCGACAGGAGACACGGATTGCAGCACGTTGCCGGCAAAAGCGAAATTGGCCGTGGACAGGGAGGCCGGATACGCGGTATCGTACACCGGCTCGGACATATGCAGGAATACCTGGGTACGGCCGGCCGCGGCCAGGGAATAGCCGATGATCGGTTCGGCGTAATCAGCGGGAGTCTGGTCCACCCCGATTTCAACTTTGCGGTTGCCGATCAGATTGCGCAGGTTGGGATTGACCGTAATGCGCCAGACCGGCAGGGCGTCCGTGTCCAGGACCGATCCCTCCGCCAGGTGAATGCGAAAAATATTATCATTGCCGGTAGCTCCCGTGTCCACCGAGGTGACGGTATACCCGTCCACGGTTACCGTGAAACCCGCGTAATCGTCATTAAGCGTGGCTCCACCCACGACGTACGCGTCAATGGAATCGATCTTTCCGTTCTTGACCGGAGCGGGCAATGGCAGCGTGGGCGCGTCGTAGGTGCGGCTACTAAAGATGGGAATGCCAAAAAACCAGTTTGTATTGGTTCCACTAGGTACCCCATCCTGTGAATTTTCACCCGGTATGACTACGTTAGGCGTAGCGTAGCTATTACGAACAACAATATAGTCAAGGTTGGCCGTTCCCATGACCGCCACATACCAGTCCTGTGTACCCGTATCGGAATCAAGGTTTATCTGGTTGCCGATACCGGCGGCCCCCATAACCGTCCAATTGTTGGTTATTGTCGTGATGGGATTGGCAAATACGCCGGTCTGCTCAAAAAGCAACGTGGCGCCGGGTGTAGTGCAGGTAAAATTCCAAAATGTGGTGCTGCCCAGAATACGGGTAGGGGGCGGACTGATGCTTTGAAATTCCACCGTCCCACTGTTGCCGTTGAATGCCGCGGCGCCCGCTTGATTATCCCAAAGTGTTCCGGTCAGAGTAATGGTGGCCACGCCGTTGTCCAGAATACCACCGGAAATGGTGACGGTATTGGATACGGTAATGTTCGCCCCCACGGTGGTGGTGCCCGCCGTGGCTTTGGTGAGATTGTAGAAGGTTTCCGTGGTTTGGATGGTGCCCGTATTGTTGAACGTCACCGTGCCGGTGCGTTCAATGAATCCCGCCGCCCCCACGTTGTTGGTCCAGTCACCCGATACCGCAACAGGCAGAATCCCCGCACTGATATCAAGCACGCCGCCCGTAATGGTCAAATTCCCCACGACCGCCAGGTCATCAGCCAGGGTGCAGGTATTGCTCACGTCCACGTCCAATCCCGTCAGGTTGGCGGCCGAGGTGGCCAAACTGATGGGTACCGTATTGTTGTAGATGGTGACGTTGGCGGTGCTTGTTATGGTCACGTTGGGAATGTTGTTGTTGAGAACGTCCAGTATGATGTTGCTGGATGACGCGGAAAATGTGGCCGTACCGGCCGGCACGGAGATGGTTCCCGTATCGGTAATATTTCCTGCAGTGGCGGTAACCGATAGATTTCCTCCTATCACTGTGCCCGCCAATGCAATCCCCGTGTCGTTCACGATGAGCGCGTCGCCTCCGGCTCCGTTGGTGTTGAGGCTGACGGTTCCGTTCACCTGCAGGGTGTCGAGCGTTATGTCCGCATTGACCGCGCTTGTGGTGAATGTGGCGTTGCCGCCCACGTCCAGCGCATTGGCGTCCGTGATGTTGCCCGTGGTGGCCGTGGCCGTCAGATTGCCCCCCACCGCCGTGCCCGTGAAGTCCACCGCCGTGTCGTTCACGATGAGCG
>CAYQRT010000314.1:0-3874 GCA_964419695.1 uncultured Spirochaetaceae bacterium
CTTCTGTTTGGCCTGGGTGAGAGAACCGTCAAGCTGAACGCCGGCCGCCCGGCTCAGTCGGGCGCCGCTTCCAGACCGTAGCGCACTCCCGTCAACTCCTCCGACACGTCCCACAGCCGCCGGGCCGTCTCCCGGTCATGGGAGCGCCTGGTGGACCGCGCTTTTGCGGGAAACCCGTGCAGTCCCAGGAATCCGTCCGGGCCTGTAAAGTCGCCGCCTTGAATCTCCGGGGCCGCGGCCGCGTAGAGCAGGGGCAGGGCGCCCCTGGCCGCCGTTTGCGCGAACGTGCGGGTCAGACCCGGGAACTGGGTGGCGCTGGACAGGGGCGTGAAGCTCCAGCCGGGATGGGCGGCCACGGCCAGGGTGTCCCGGCCCGAGGCGGAGAGCCGGCGCTGCAGTTCGTAGGTAAAGAGCAGGTTCTCCAGCTTGCTGGCCGCGTACGGTCCCTGGGCCGGGTAGCGCCGTTCCCAATTCAGGTCGTCAAAGTTCACCCGTCCGAACCGGTGCATGAAGCTGCTCACCGTCACCACGCGCGCGCCGGGAGCGGCGCGCAGCCGGTCCAGGAGCAGGCCGGTGAGCGCGAAATGCCCCAGGTGGTTGACGCCGAAGTGGAGTTCAAAGCCCTGGACGGTCCGCCCGTAGGGCACGTTGCCCACCCCCGCGTTATTGATAAGGACGTCCAGCCTGTCATATGCCGCACGGAAATCGGCAGCGAACGATTGTACGGAGCCGAGATCCGCCAGGTCCAGGCGCATGGCCACCGCCCGGCCTGATGGAGTGAGGGCGGCGATTCGGGCGGCCGCGTCTTCGGCCTTGGCCGGATTGCGGCAGGCCAGGATTACCGTGGCTCCCTTTTGGGCCAGGGCGCGGGCCGTCTCCCAGCCCAGGCCGCTGTTGGCTCCGGTGACGATCATGATCCGACCCTTGTGGTCGGGGATGTTCCGCTCGGTCCATTTGTTCTTGGGGATACGACGTTCCTTCAAGACGGTATGCCTCTTGGTGCCGGGTTAATCGATTTTTCCATTCTACTTTACAATATACCTGATGGATGACCGGCTGGAAAGCCGGCGTGTATTTCGCATGTGTTCAGAAGGAGCGGCGGGCGTTGACTTTCTCAAGCAGTTCGTTAAATTCCGTTTCCTCCAGGGCGGCGCCGAAAAAATACTCCCGGCCGCCGTGCTTGATGCTCACGGGGCCGTTGCCGATGCCGATCGAGTGCAGCAGGCCCTTTCTCCGCTTCCCTGTGGCATCAGGGCTGGCGGGGCCGATGACGGCCTCGTCCGTCTTTTCGAATTTCTTGGTCACGCCCAGGCCGAAAATGGTTTTGGACAATTGAATCGACGAACGACCCACGGTCAATGTCTCCCGGCCGTAATAGCACCACATGGCCGTAAAGAGGTTGAAGGCCAGAAAAATGGAAAAAGCGGTAACAAAAAAGGCATTGACCAGCGCGACCACGAGCGGGGACACGCTGGTGTGCGCCATACTCGGCATAATGGATGCGAAGTAGAAGACCACGATGAGAACGTTGGGAATGATGGCCCGGGTGGCGAGCTTGTTGAACCGGGCCGGCATGGTTATTTTGATTCCGTCCTCGGTATCAATGAAGGTGGTTTTGAATCCGGATGTCATATTCCCCCCGAAAGTATACTGCAGACGCTTTTATGAAAATTTCACCGCTAGGCGAGCGTCCGGCAACCTGCTAGAGTATACGGTTTTTTGGGGGGTTTGTCGCCCCGGACCCGGAGATTGTTGACTTTCTTCTATAGAAAAGAACCGCCGCCCCTCCACTCACAAAGGCCGCCACGGCCAGTCCGAGTAATAGCGGGAAGGGCGCGTGAAAATGGATCCGGCCGATGACGAGCGTCAACGCCGCACCCAGGGCCGTAACGGTCGCCAACGATCCCAGCCGCGCGGCCAGGTACGACCCGGTGTCGCTGTTCCGACCGGACCGGGTGACCAGTAATTCCGCCCCGGCCAGGTCCCAGGCCGCCAGGGACAATCCGGCGAAAAGCACCAGGCAGAGGGGTTCGGCGCCCAGGAGAATGCCCGCGGCGCCCAGGATCACGGAAACAATAAGGAATACCGTGGGAGCCCGGCGGCGCAGGAGGACGCGCAGGAGGGAGAAGGCGGTCATGACCAGCGCTCCGTACCAGAGGCCGCCTGCCAGGCACCCGGCCGCGGCCAGGCCGGCCGCCAGAGAGCAGGCGACGTAAAACAGGACGCGAACGGTCTTGACGGTCATGGGAAAGCCTTTCTGATTCGTCCCGCGTTTCTCAAGGCGGTACACAAGAGCGGAAACACCGGTTCGGCCGGGTTCCAGTCGATGACAGGCACTCCCAATCGGTTTACGAGATGGAGGTTGAAGGACCGTTCCAGGCGGCTGAAAGTAAGCGACAGGTCCCGGACGGCGGCTGACGGCCCGTCCACCCTCGCGGAAAACAGGCAGTCGGGAGAAACGAGCACGACCTGCATTCCCCGTGAACGGAGGTCCCGGTAGTAGGAGAGGTCGTCGTAATCGAACGGGCTGATGAAAAAAAGCTGGGCTTTGTATGAATACTGCCGGATGGGCAGGGTGTGGAGGAGGCTGGAGTCGTCACCGTCATGCGGATTGGCCCGGGCCAGGCCGTCCAGGATTTTCCGAAGCTGGCGTTTGCCGTAGCCGGGCGGCACGTTCACCCGGTTGCCGCCGGCCATGGACAGCCCCACCCGATTGCCCCGGCGGATGAGCATGTCCGCCAGTGAAGCGGCCAGCTCGACCTCCCGTTCAAAAACGCTGCGGCCTCCGGTCCTCGCGTCCATGGCCCGCCGGCCGTCCACAATCAGGCCCATCTCCGCGTTGTTTTCCTGTTCGAATTCGCGCACGAAATACTTGTGCGGGTGACGGGCGGTCGATTTCCAGTCCAGTTTCCTGACCGGATCGCCGGGCACGTATTCGCGTATCCCGAAGAAATCCGTGCTGTGGCCGCTGCGCCGGGTGGGAATCAGGCCCGGGGAGGAGATCATCCGGCGCGGGTAGGTGGGAAAGGCGCGCCAACGCGCGTAGCGGGGATGGAACAATACCTCGGCCCGGGCTTCCAGCTCAAGCGTCCATCCAAAGCACCCGGACGGGTCGGTCACGGTGACCGGCAGGGTTGCCCATGCCACCCCGCCCCGCCGGGCCTGGATGACGTACTCCAACCGCGCCCGGCCGCCGGGCGCGAGGCGGGCGCATAACCGCCCGCTTCCCTCCACGATCTCCACGCTCTCATGCTTCCGGTCGCACAGGTTCAGGCAGACGCTTTTCTTCCCCCGATTGGACACGGTCACGGTTACCGCGGCCCGGGAGACGTCCGGGCCGGTCTCCCTGACGACCGTTCTTTCCGCCGTCAGCCGGATGTCCTCCCGGGCCGGCAGGCGCAGGGCCCCGACCAGGAGATAGAGGACGAAAAACACGTCGATGAGCAGTATGTCACTGCTGCGGGTGACCAGAGCCAGGGCCAGTATCCCCGTCATCCCCAGGCTGAGCAGGAAGGCCTTATTGCGCATGGCCGTCCTTGAATACGGGAACGGAAACGGATTTTTCGATTTCCCGGACCGTTTTTCTGTCCGATCCGCGGACGTCCCAGAGACTGGGATCCAGGATGATCCGGTGCGACATGACCGGATCACAGAACAACTTGATGTCGTCGGGCGTTACGTACTCCCGCCCGTGAACGGCCGCCCAGGCCCGCGACAGCTTAAGCAGGGCCAGTGAGCCGCGCGGACTGGAGCCCACCGCCACCTGGGCGTGGTTCCGCGACGCGTTCACCAGATTCACGATGTAGGTCAAAACGTCCGGATCAATGAACACGGTTTCCACGGAGCGCCGCATGGCCAGGAGCGTGCCGGGGTC
>CAYQRT010000315.1:0-3866 GCA_964419695.1 uncultured Spirochaetaceae bacterium
GAAGAATAGACCTTTTTCCCCAAATCGGCTTTCTCCGTCTCCCTCTTGAATACGACTATCCGTTTATCCACCGAAGCCAGGAACTCGCGCAAACGCTCCAGGCGCTCCTCGACCAGATCGATGCTCCGGCTGGTGGCGTGGTTGAGTTCAACCAGTGTTTTTTCCACTTCGTCCTTGATGGCGTCCAGCTGGGCGGCTTTGGCAAAGAGACGGAAAATGATCCGCCTGAGAACCAGATAGAGTGCCACGAAACCGGCCGCAAAGAGGCAGATGATGATAAAGACGTATTCCATGGTGCAGTCCTAGGAGCCTGTCGGGCTCAGGGGCGAAAGGGCCGATTTCTCAAGTACGTACATCGGATTATGCTCCTTGGGGAGTTTGAACGGTTAAAATTTTGCGATTTCATCGCAAAATTTTTTTGCGTCCGATAAACTCCTAGCTTTCGATGTCGATGTGGTGTCCCAGGGCCGGATCGGAAAAGACCTGCTTCTTTTTCATCTCTTCCTGATCGTGTTTATCCTTCTTTTCCCTGTTCTGTTCCTGCTGTTTGTTCAGCTCGTTTTTGACGCTTTCCACCCCTTCGCCCACGTTCTGACTCTGGTTGACGGAATTATCCTTCTGCTCCGTCTCCTTCACCAAACCCATGTTCTGGATGGAGGACTGGATGGCCGCCCCGTCCTTCATCGCCGCCTGCTCCTTGCCCACCTGATTCATCTGGGAAAAAAGGATCTGCAGGTCTATGGGCAGGATGGGCACGGGTCAGCGCCTCCTCGGATGATCGCTTTCGACCGGTTGCTCGTAGCGCGTCATACGGATCCGCTTGCCGTCCAGCACGTAGGTGACTGATTTCTGTTCCACCCGCACGCGGTCCATGACGTCCTTGAGGCAGATCTTCACTCCGGGGAACACCCGGTCCGAGGCCGAAATTTTACCCTTTACCTTGAGCGAACCCAGATACTGCTTGATTTCCCCGGCGGTTTTGGTGGAGTTCGCTATCTCGGTGGTGGCGTGAAACTTTTTTTCTGAAAGCTCGTCGTAAAATTTTTGTTTTTCTTCGGGAAGTTTTTTCTGAAGTTTTTTCAGGTTTTCGAGGGTGGTGAGATTGCGGTTCAACTCCTCCACTTCCTTGGCCAGCAGGTCCATCTGCTGCTGCAGGGCCACCAATTTCTCCTTGCTCTTGGGATCATAGCCCACTTCAAGGATGGTTTCGGCACCGGCGATCGATCCCAGATTTTTGGCGTTGATCTCTTCCGCCGCGCGCAGCTGACCGCCGACGATCGAGGCCCGCCGGCCCTGACAGATGATCCGCTTGTTGGCGTCCACGCGCGAATGCAGGATGCCGTCGGATACGTAGACGGATTCTTCCGCCTCCACCCGCGCGTGCTCGATGAATTTGGCGTACACGTTTTTCCCCGACCGGAGATTCCCCTCGTTCTTGCCCAACACGCCCTGATGGATGATGATGTCCCCCTCGGCGTCCAGCACCGCCTTGCCCACGTTGCCGTGCACCTCGATGTTGCCCGCGGCCTTAACGGTGAACCCGTCCTCCACGCTGCCGCGCACGATCACCGTACCCAGAAAGAGTACATTGCCGGTATGAAGATTGACGTCGCTGGGCACGGTCATGATCGGTTCCACATTGATCTTGCCGTTGAGGATAAGCACCTGTCCATTGATCTCGGCGATGGCCATGGACTTGTCTTCCGACAGTTTGACGTTTTTACCCACGGTAATGGCCGTATCCTTGCCGGCCTTGGCGGGAAGCGTTTTACCGGTGACCGTGTGTCCCATTTGTCCCGGCTCCGGCGGCACTTTTTTGGCCAGCTGTTGTCCGGCCACCACGTTTTCGATCAGGTTCAGTTCTTTAAAATCTATGCGACCGTTTTTTTCCTTAAAATCTATGGTGGAGTGGTCCACCCTGAAATTATAGACGATCTGTGCGTCCGCGCCGTTCTTGGGTTTGGCGCCCTCGGCCACGAGTATTTCCTCGTTATACACCGGCGCATCCTCGATGCCCTGCAGCACCTCGTCCTTGATGCCGTAGAGGACGCGGTTGTTGGCGAGGAAGGCCTTGATGACGTCGGCGCTCACGTCGGTACCGCCCAGACCGGGCTGCTGCAGGTGGAGGTAGGCCTTCATCTCCATATCGGTGATGGTGACGGACAACACCGGATCGGCCGCCGGGTTGTATTGGAAGGTTCCGATGCGTACATAACTACCGTCGGCCCGCTTGATCAGCTTCTCCACCATGGCGGCGTCGTACTGATCCACCTTCCGCCGCGCCAGTATTTCCTGCGCCTGCGCGATGGTGGCCCTCCGTCCCGTGCCCTTGGGCGGGTCCACTTTCATAAACACGCCGTCCGGCTGCCGCCTGACGCATACCTGGCCGTCACGATTCTTCCTCATTTCCTCGGCCGCGTCGAGCGGCCCGCCCAGGTTGAATTCGTCGTCAAATTTATCAAGGGCCACGGCTTTTCGGCTTTCACCATACGCCACGATCTCCCAGGAATGCTTGCCGGCCAATCCTCCCCCGCCCTTGCGAAGGACCTCATACACCATTTTCTTGACGGGAATGCCCAGCTGAATGGAAGCCTCCCGCAGCGCTTCATCGAGGGTTTCGCCGGAGGCCTGGACCGAGCGGTTGGCCCTGTCGATTTCACCCTGGGTGCGCATGTACTGTCTGATGTGCGAAAGGCTGACTGCCATAATGTTCAGGCTATCCCCTTCTTTAAATTTAACAATTTCGTACGCAAACGCATAATGGCTTTGGTGTGGAGTTGGGAAACGCGTGATTCGGTGACGGCCAGCACCTCCCCTATTTCCTTGAGCGTCAGATCTTCGTAATAATAAAGCACCAGCACCTTTTTCTCTTTTTCCGGCAGTTCCTGGATGGCCTGCACGATGACCTTTTTAATTTCGTCCTTTTCCACGATCACGTCCGGATTGAGGCTGGCCGGGGATTCAATGCTTTCCATGATCGAAATCTTGTCCGAATCGTCTCCGCCGTGCCAGACGTCGTTGATGGACATGATGGACGTGCCCGATATTTTCAGCATGATATCCTGGTATTCATCCACCGAGACGTGCATGGCGTTCGCGATTTCCTGGTCCGAGGCGGAACGGCCCAACTGGGCCTCCACACTGACGATCGTCTCTTCTATTTCGCGCGTTTTCTGCCGCACCGAACGGGGCACCCAGTCGATGGACCGTAACTCGTCGAAAATCGATCCGCGGATGCGCGTAACCGCGTAGGTCTTGAATTTCACGTGTTTTTCGGGGTCGAACTTGTCGATGGCGTCAAAAAGACCGAAAACACCGTATCCGACCAGATCGTCGAATTCCACATTGTGCGGCATGCCTACGGCCACTTTCCCCGCCACGTACTTTACGAGGGGCGCGTACTTCTTGATCAGATGGTCGCGGATGGCCGGATCTTTGGACTTCCGATACCTCTTCCACAGTTCTTCCTCGGTCTTGTTGGCGAGAACGTTTTCGGTCATTTTCTCTTCCCCTCGTCCCTTCGAATGATGGTGCGCACCGCCTTTACCAGGGTGGCGGGATCCTCATTCACGCCCTTTTCCTTCAAGGAATCGGACCCGAAACTGTCGTAGGTTTGGTTGTCGTTCACCATCCCCGCGCTGGTAACGGGAGTGAACGAACTTTCAAAGTGACTCATGTCCGGCAGCACGTCAAGATCCTCGTCGCCGCTTTCCTTGCCCGGAGCGGAAACCGCGGCGGCCTTGTTTTGTCCCGGAAGTTTCCCGGCGGGCCCCGTCTGGTCCAGGACATGGTTCTCGTCCTCGCTTTGCTCGTCCAGCAGCGACGCTTCGCCGTCGTCGTTTTCCGCCCCGCCCGCGTCTGACGCA
>CAYQRT010000316.1:0-3860 GCA_964419695.1 uncultured Spirochaetaceae bacterium
GCAGACCAAGAACAACACGGTCAGCCCCGGCCACGTCGCGGAAGTCAAGGGAGCGCTCCTGGACTACGATCAGACTGACGATACGCAGGGCGTCTACTTCGTGAACGGGCCCGCCGCCGTCAAGGCGGAGGTCGTTCACAAGCTGCACGGCACGAGCGTCATGTTCAAGGTCCCGTCACTGACTCCCGGCAACTATCGCCTGGCCATGCGTCGCGCGTTCGGTTCCGAAATCCGCGAAGGCAAGCTCAACAGCGAAGTATCCGTGAACTGAACTACATCTTCCGCCACAGGAGAAGCGATGGCAACCACAACGTAAGCCCTCGGGAGCGATCCTGAGGGCTTTTAATGTGGGACATGTATGGGCGCGGATGAAGACGGATGAGGAGAGGACCGGGGAGGGAGGAGCGAAGGGTGTTGAGGAACGGCGTTTGTGCCCCGGAGCCCGGCAATGCGGACGCGTTCTATCTGCGTGGTTATGCCGAGGGATCATTGGGTGACCATTAAGCTATCATATTCCCCTATTCCTGCAAATACGGATAGCCGTTGTTCGTGGAACCGGCAATTGCCCAGACGTCGGTAAAATCCCATCCGGTGTAATTAGCTTGATCCTTCATCCCGGCGGTGGTCAGTCCGGTGCCGGTATCACTGGTTGCCATACCGGAGGTCTCTGTATCCCAATATGAACTTGTCACCGTACTGATAGAGTTATCTCCCAAAAGCCCGCCCACATTCGTCCCGCCGCAGTCAACCAACCCGGTGGCATACGAATTCGTGATCGTTCCGTGTGCAGAGATTCCTCCGGCCAAGCCGCCGGCATAGTCCACGCCGGCGGTCACTGAGCCTCTGGCGTATGAATTGATGACGCTGCTGGAAGCGCCGTTGGTGAATCCCACCAATCCGCCCACATAGTTGGCCCCGCTCACGGCCCCGGTGGCATAGGAAGTGTTGATTTCATCCTCATTAGACCCCACCAGCCCGCCTGCGTAATCACCGCTGGCGGTGACCGATCCCGTTGCAGAGCAGTTTTCAACCGGACCATTACTAGATCCGATTAATCCGCCGATACTCTGCCCGCTGCCGGTTACCGCTCCGGCGGCAGAGGAGTCGGTAACTGTCCCGAAGACATTATTTCCGACCAGGCCGCCGATTGAAGAAACACCGTCCACGGCGCAGGTGGAGGAAGAAAGGGTGACCGTACCGGTGTCGTTATATCCCACAATACCTCCGGCATTATTATCGCTGCTGGTAACCGTTCCGGATGAAACGCAGCCGATAACGGTGCTGGTATCATTATATCCCGCAATCCCGCCGACCCTGCCGTTTCCGTTAATGGTGCCGGAAAATGAACAATAGGCAATGGTGGAGGAATTTGCCATGTATCCCACAAAACCTGAGGCACCGATGTCCCCCGTGATGGACGCACCTGCAATATGAATATTACACATATTCCCGCCGTCAGCGGAACCGAACAAGCCAAAATAAGCTCCTGCGGGATTATTTATTACCAGACCGGTGATTGAATGGCCGTTTCCATTGACAATCCCGGTAAATCTGTCCGCGGTAGTGGCCAGTGGCACCCAGCCGCTGCCCGCCTGGTAAGCTGAAAGATCAATGTCCGCCGTCAGCAGGTAGTCACCATCACGGTTATTACGAATAGCATAAAATTCCGCCGCAGTTGAAACTGTCGTGTGATCTGCGGAACCGCTGGTGGTTGTGGTCACAATGATATGATTTCCACCTGAAGGTGTTTCGGTGGTGGAAACTGAAGTCAAGGAAATAGTGTAATCAGTGTCGGTGCTTAAACTATCGATGGTGCAGGTCTGGATTCCCGGCGCCACATCCGTCTCGGTTTCAGTGGCGCCGTCGGAACACGTTACTTCAATACGGTCCAGGCCCGAGCCGGCGGGATCCGTCCAGATCACGGTTATAGAGGTTGTGTTGGCGGTGATTGCGGTAATATCCACATTATCAACCGTAATTATTTTTGTGTCGCCTCCGGGCGCGGGACAACCGGTCGTGACGAGTGCCCCCGCGGCTGCCAATAACAACAAAATGACAAGTTTTCTCATGTATACCTCCCTGGTAAATGATGATTACTTCTTAACGCACGCTTACTTTCCAGAGATCATTCAACACACTGAAATCCCCGGCGCTGTCGAAGCCTTCTCCGCCGAAAAGTCAACGATATTTCCCGGAGATGATCCACCCGCCGCCGGGTCGGCGTCCTCCCGGCAGGTTGGCGGCGTCCTGCGCTCCTTGATATGCCCCTGTTCCCGCGCCTGTAATCCTGAAAGATTTTCCAAAATAAAACACCGTCCGAAAGTACCAGAATGCTTCAGGCCCGCCTATTCGCGCTCCCCGGGAAAGGAGGCAGGTTTTCTTGCAAAGTTCCTTCACTCGTACTACAGTGTATAGCGACGGCATGAATATTCTTTCTCTCTTGATGATTTTGGCATCTTGCATCTATTTTTATCTGGGTTTCAGCCTTTTAACGAGTATTAGGAAAAAGGCCGGCATTCACCGGCTTTTTTTATGCATGATCATCAGCTTGCTCGCCATGGCGGTGAGTTGCGCGCTCGCTTATTCCGTCGCGGCAGAAGCCAACCATATTTTTTGGTTTCGCTGGACGATCACGTTTCTCTTGATCTATATGGCCCTGGCCACGCATTTTTGCATATCCCTGACGGGGCTGGTCAGACTCAAGCCTCTGCCCGTGTTCCTGCTCTACGCGCCCACGCCGGTCTTCCTCCTTAAACTCTGGACTGCCTTTCCATACATGAAAGAATTCGTCAGAATTGATTCCATCTGGCGGTTAAGCCCGCATCCGGTTGACGCGTGGTTCTATTCACTTTCTTTCTACATGGCCGGATATACCGTCCTCAGCCTGATCTTTCTGTTGATATGGATGAGACGGGCCGCGACGGTGAAAAAAAAGCGCCAGGCGAAAATACTCTTTATCACATTAGCCGTCACTTTTGCCGCCGCCATGACTGAAGGCTTCATCGTTCCGTCCCTCACCGGCTATTACTCCTTTGCGTTGGGTCCGATCGCGATCGCCGTATGGATTACGGGAATCCTTTATTGCTTTGTGAGATACAAGATCATGAATCCTTCCATTGCATTGGTCGGCGCGGAGCTGTCGAATAACATTGACGAAATGATCATACTCTTTGGCCCGGATTCGTCGGTCCTCTTTGTCAATAACACCGCCCGGGACCTTCTGGGATTGGCGGAAAAAGACACCTCCCGGAAAACCATGCAGGACTTAGTCAGGGATACCGATTCCCTGATGCGGGAACTCTCCCCGTTTTTGACGCAGGCCGACTCCCGGAGCATCGCCTGTCATGTGACACTGCGGGGAAATGAAGGCGTGGAAATATCCGCGGACTCACGGTTTTCAATCATAAAGGATCA
Organism: uncultured Spirochaetaceae bacterium; assembly: GCA_964419695.1. Taxonomy (GTDB): domain Bacteria; phylum Spirochaetota; class Spirochaetia; order SZUA-6; family RPPD01; genus JAFGSW01. The sequence continues at coordinate 3,415 of CAYQRT010000316.1, forward strand.
ATTCAATGACACGGCCGGCATCCTGTTTATTGGAAAAGAAATCGCATCGGTTCAGAAACTGCAATCGTTATATACATTGACCGCCAGGGAAATCCAGGTCATCCAGCATGTGTACCAGGGCTCTTCGAACAAGGAGATCGCCGCCGCCTTGGGAATTGCCGAACGAACGGTAAAAAACCATTTAATGAATATATTCAATAAGCTTGCCATTAACAGTAAGATCCAATTGATAACCCTCCTTGAAGAATATCACGTTGTTCCCGAAAAGAAAGCGCATAAAAAACTGCTGCTTTTTACCGAGAAGCCCGTCAGGTAGACACGAAAGGCCGGCCAGAGCGTCATCGCCGCGCCCTGGACAACCGTACCTGGCGGAAGTGGCCGGCGTGACCGTGGAACAGGTCCACTACGCCCTGCGCGTCTGCGAACGCGAGATCAAGGCCTATTTT
>CAYQRT010000317.1:0-3839 GCA_964419695.1 uncultured Spirochaetaceae bacterium
CGAAAGGCCGTTTCGCGGCCGGGATCCAAGGACGCCGCTACATCATGAAAACATTCGTCATCGACACCAACGTCTTCATTCACAAGTTCGACTGTCTTTCCTCGTTTCGCGATAACGAGGTTGTCATCCCCCTGACGGTGCTGGAAGAACTCGACCACCTCAAGTCCTATTCGGATGAACGGGGCAGAAACGCCCGGCACGCCATCAGGTTCATCGCCGAGCTGGCCAAACACGGCGATCTGCGGCAGGGCGTTAAGATGGATAATGGTTCGATCCTGCGCGTCGAACTCTTCACGCGCCGAACCGCCCCCGACGACCTTACCCTTGACTTGGAAAACCGCGACAACCGTATCATCCTCACCGCCTACGCTCTGCAGCAGGAGGGCAAGCGGGTGTTTTTCGTGTCCAAGGACATCAACGCGCGCGTGAAGGCCACGGCGGTGGGCATCAAAGCCGTGGATTACGAAAAACAGAAAGTCGATATCGAAAGCCTCTATCCCGGCGTACGCGAGGCTGATCTATCTCAGGAAAGCCTGGCCCTGCTCAAGGCCGACGGCTTCATGGAGTGGCACGACCAGCTCCTCCCCAACGAATACGTCCTGCTCAAGGCCAAGGGAGACAGCGTGCACACCCTGGCGCGCTACAATGCGCTACGCGGTGGTCTGGAGAAATTCTCCCCGCCCGAGACGGGGGTCTGCGGCATCAAGCCGCTCAACGAACGGCAGATGCTGGCGTTCGACGCCCTGCTGGACGATTCGCTTTCGATCGTCACGCTGGTGGGCAAGGCGGGCACCGGCAAAACACTCATGGCCATCGCCGCGGGCCTGCACAAGGTGATTGAAGAGAAAAAATACACCCGGGTGTTGGTCTCCCGGCCGGTTATTCCCGTGGGCAAGGATATCGGCTACCTGCCCGGCGCAAAAACCGAAAAGCTTTCCCACTGGATGCAGCCCCTGTTCGACAACCTCGAGTACATTCTGAGCACCTACAAAAAACCCAATTTCAAGAATATGGATCAACTTTTCGACAACAACATGATCGAACTGGAAGCCCTCTCCCACATCCGCGGCCGTTCTCTGCCCGAGCAATTCATGATCATCGACGAGGCTCAGAATCTCTCACCCCACGAGATCAAGACGGTCGTCAGCCGGGCGGGGAAGGGAACCAAGGTGGTGCTGACCGGCGATCCCTACCAGATCGACAGCCCGTACCTGGACTCCAATTCCAATGGGCTTTCCTACCTGGTGGAAGCCTTCAAGGGACAGAAGATCTACGGGCACATCACCCTCCTTAAATCCGAACGGAGCGAGCTGGCGGAAATGGCGGCCACGCTCTTGTAGTCCCTCCTCGCTGAGGATACGTCACCGGAAGCCGATCGTCGTGCGCGGCAAGTCCTAAAAACTTTAGCGAAATCCCTTGGGAAAAGCTTCATTATTAAGCCTCAAAACAATCGGAAAACCGGTAATGTCCCACGCCATTTCACCCGAAAATCTACAATAGCAGAAAAAACTTTTTTTACTATCATGTCACCGGATGTGTAACCGGTGCCGCCGCCGGTCAGGGCGGCAAGGAGTGAATATGCAGGAAGTGGCTGAATTCATCCGCTGCATGAAAGAAGAAGCGACATTGCTGGCCGCATTCGCCGGCCTGGAGGAAGAGATGCAGCGGCTGGTGAGCGACCACCGCTGGGACGGCCTGGAGACCATCATCCAGCGCCTGCGGCAGAAGAGCGATTTGGTCAACCGGTCGGAGGAGGAACGGGAACGGTCCTTCCACGTGCTCAAGATCGCCCTCGGTGTTCCCGAGGACGTTAGTTTCTTTAAAATGCTTCCTTTCGTTCCCGACGAAAAGCGGCGGGTCATAACGGACGCTTACCGCAAACTGAAATTGGCGGTGTACGCGGTCAAGGGAGCCACCCTGCGCCTCAGTTATTATTTTCAGTCGTACTCGGATACGGTCAAGAAGGTGCTGGGCGAGTTGTTTCCCCACCGCAAGGGAAAACTGTACTCGCAGACCGGGCAGCCGACGGCCACCATTGACGACGCGCTGGTCCTGAACAAGAGTCTTTGACCGAAAGCACGTACGCAAGGAGGATGTCATGCTTTCCACCTTTACCGGAATAGAAATCGGCAAACGCGGTCTTTTATCCCATACCCAGGGGTTTGTCACCATCGGCCACAACCTTAACAACGCCGGGGTGGAAGGCTATTCCCGCCAGCGAATCATCATGACCGCCACGGACGCCATCTACCAGCCGGGACTCAACCGGGAATTGACCAAGGGTCATATCGGCCAGGGCGTGGAGGTGGAGCGTCTGGAGCGGGTCCGGAACATCCTTCTGGAGGACGAGATCATTTTCAAAGCCGGCGGTGAAGGCTACTGGAAACCGGTCAGTGATTACCTGCAAATGATCGAACAGGCCTACAACGAACCCACCGAACATTCGGTCCGCACCCGGATGGACCAGTTTTGGGAATCCTGGCAGGAGCTCTCCACCCATCCCTCGGAAATGGCCGCCCGCAAAGTTGTGGTGGAACGCGGGTATTCATTGGTGGGCAGCCTCAACAACACCTACCAGAAGCTGAAAGGCATCCGCGACATGATCGACGGCGACGTGGTCAATGCGGTGGAGCAGATCAACGGCTACGTCAGGAACATCGCCGCTTTGAGCGAACAAATTGAAAAAGCCAAAGCGCTGGGCGACAATCCCAACGACCTATACGACAAACGCGATCTCCTGGTTGAAAAACTCGGCCAGTTGATCGACATCTCCGTGGTTCGGACCGATCCCGACGAGTTCATCGTGTATGCCAATTCGCGTAATATCGTGCAGGGACGGGTGTTCCATGAATTCGACGTACAGCGCACGCCGGAAAACGAGGGGTACGCCAATGTGGTCTGGAAGGGAACACCCGAACAGGTGTTGCTGCGGGGGGGCAAGCTCAAGGCCCTGCTCGACGTGCGCGACGTGGACGCCCGGGGGGAAATCCAGAAACTGGACGTGCTGGCCATGAACTTTGTCGACCTGGTCAATGAGGTGCACCGTACGGGGTTCGGACTCAACGGCCGTACGGGACTCGATTTCTTCCGGGAGGTTCCCTACGTCGCCAATGTCAACGGTAATTACGACCGTAACGGCGACGGCGCGTTCGACGCCTCCTACGTCTTCCGCCTCACCGGCGCCAACACCCTCAAGGGCAATGACCTGGTAGGCATTGCGGGACAAATGGCGCTGCCCGGCCCCGGGGGAAACATTACCGTGGATTACTATCCGACCGACACGGTGGCGGATGTGATACAGCGCATTAATTTTTCCGGCGCCGAGATTTCCGCCCACCTGAACCAGGAGGGCCGGCTTTCCCTCAAGGCGGTGCCCAGTACCGATTACCAGAATCCCGATTTCGTCATCCGGCACGTGGAGGACTCCGGTGAATTCCTGGCGGGATACAGCGGACTCCTGGCGGCCCGCGGCCCGGCCGGCGCCTATGACTACAACCGCGCCGACGCCGTCACCGCCCTGCGTCCGGACGGTACCGCCTTCGCCGTGGCTCCGCTGGCCCATCCCTCGGCCTGGATCACCGTCAACCCGACGCTCTCCCGCGATCCGGCCAGTGTGGCCGGCGCCTTCGGCCGGGACGGCGTTTCCAACGGTCCCGAGGACGGCGCCGCCGCCCGGACCATCGCCGACCTGAGGAGCAAGCAGGTGATGGTGGGGGAGCAGCTCACCTTTGACGATTATTTCGCCGACGTAGTCGCCTCCATCGGCGCCCGCGGCCAGGAGGCGGAAAAAACCAACCAGGTGCAGATGCTGGAAATCAAAAACCTGCGCGACATCAGGG